>JAICLG010000219.1 GCA_025927515.1 Hyphomicrobium sp. | reverse complement strand
GGGCGACGCGATCACCTGGGCAGGAGATTGCACAGCGCGGTCGTCGCCGCGTACCTGCACTTTCGGATCGGACGCCGTCATCTGAAACATTTCGCGGAAGATGCCGGGCGCGACGAGCGAAAGCGGATTGACGATCACTTGGGGATTCGACGTCGGGCCCTGCACGGCGAACGTCATGCCGAAGATCCCTTCGCCCTGCGTGCCTGAAATGATCTGGCCGAGCACGGGAATGCCGCCGAGTGCGCCGTTCAAACCTTGAAGCGGAATGTAGGTGCCGCCGAAATTGACGCGCTTCGTCTTGAAATCGACCTTGCCGCGCAGGTTGGCCCCGACAAGCGGTCCCTTGAGATAGGATTCCTCAAGAACGAACTGGCCGTAACCCACCGAGAACGGCGCGCGCAGTTTGTCGAAGTCGAAGACTTCGCGCGTGACGTTGCGATTCCCTTCAATGGCAGGGCGACCTTGATCGGCGCTGCTGACGACCTCGCTGACGATGGGGTCGCCGAGAACCCTGAAATTGTCGACCCAGAGCGTGCCGGTCTTTTCAGCGGGGCCGGTGCCGTCGAGATTGACTTCAAGATGCAGATGCCCGCCTTGCATATTCGGATAGAAGTTGACGAGCTTCATCACCTGACCGGCATCCGTCGAATCGACGACCAGCCGTCGCGTGCCGGTATTGCCGTCGATCTTCGCAGTAAGCGGCGCGCCGCCGTCCAACGTGCCCTTGGCATCCAGACTCGTAAGATTGCCGCCACGGGTCTCCATCTGCATCCTCAGTCCACGCAATGAGACGTCGGAGCCGCCGATGACGTTGTCGAATTGCACAGAAAGGTCCGCGCCTTTGGCGGTGCCGGGCGGGGGGGCTTGGCGCCTCGGCCCAGTGCCGACGTTGAACAGCGAACGGAAGAAATCGCGTCCGTCGAAATTCGTCCCCGCGACGTCGATGTCCCAGATATCGTCCTTGCCGCGTGCGCCCCGAACGTCGAGGCGCGAAACGACGTTGAGCGTCAGATTCGGAAACTCGAAACGCTTGACCTTATTGTCGGCACCAACGACGATTTTTCCGTCCGCCGCGATGTTGTCGCTGCTGATCTTGAAATTCTGCAGCTCCGTATCGTGGTTCTGATCGCTGACGATATCGGCGTCGACGGAGGCTGCCCGCCCGGACGCCTTGTGCCATTTCAAATGTTCTAGTGAGATCTCGGCGTTGGTCAGGTCGGCATGCAGTTTGATTGCGAGCGGGGCTCCCTCGATCGGCTCGAGCGAAACGGAGATCGGCACGACGCCGTGCACGATGTCATTGACGTCGAGGCCAAGCTGCGTGCGATCCGCATCGTCGAGCTTCGCCAGGAGCTTGATCGGAGGTTGGCGGCCGGCGTCGGGACCGAGAAGCCGCTGGCCGGTGATTTTTGCAGGAATGCCGTTGACAAGCAGGTCGCCCTTGGCATCGAGCGCCGTGTCGCTGAGATCGAGGTTGAGCGTAAAGCCCTGAACGTCGAACCGGCCCGCGACCTTGCCGAAGCGGCCGTCAGTAATGCGTGCCTTGCCGGTGACTGAAATGTCGTCGCCCGAGACGTTCGGGACGAATGGGACCTTGATATCCAAGCGCGCATCGACCTTGCCCTCTCCCGCTTTCGGGAGTTTCGGAGCGCCACGCAAACTGCGAATGGGCAACGCCTGAATCGTTTCGACGAACGGGCCGAGATCGCCTGATGCCGACATAATGATTTCGCCGTTCGGACGGGCGGCCATCACGTTATCCGTGCGGATCGTGCCATCCTTGAGGGTAAGGCGTTGGCCGTCGGCGAGCGTCGTTTCTGCGCCGGGCATCGTGATTTCGAGGGCGTTGTTGTCAAGCTCGATCGAGGTCTCAGGAGCTTCGATCTTCGGCATCCCCGGCAGCGGCCGGAACACGAGGTTGCTCGCTTCGAATTTCGCGGAAACACGTTCGAGTTCGGTGGAAACGGTTCCGTCTTCGACGCCGCCGACATTGCCGTTGGTAAACCGCAACGTCCCGCCTTTGAACTCGACGGCGGAGACGTTCTTGCCCACCCATTCGCGCGTGCCGGTCGCCAGCGCGCGCGGCCACAATGCTTTCAGCGTATCAAGCGGCATCGGCGAAACGGAAAATTCGGCGGCCATGCTCTGGCCCTGCGGACCAGCCTGCGTGGTCGCTTTGACGGTCGCTACGCCGCCCCCCGCCGCAAGTCGAAATTGATCGATGTCGACGCGGCCGCGGCTCGGAACGACGCTGCCATTCGCCGTCCAGCTGTCGATCGACACAGGCGGCACGCCGAATTCGGCGGCTTCGAATATTCCTTTCTTGCCATCGAGCGCGAACTGCCATTTCGGCGGCTCACCGCCTTTGGCGACGTCCACCATGTTGCCCGAAAACATGATGGCGCCGTCGGCCCACTTGACGGGGCTCGGCCGCAAATCCCAGCGCCGTTTCTCGCCGTCATAATCGAGCTTGAAAAGGCCCGCCGTCACGTCCATCGGCTGAACCAGATACGGCAAGCGCACGCGGCCTTTTCCAAGCTCGAGCGCGATTTCTCCGTTTTCAACCTCTCCGGACGTCGTCAGCGTCACGGTTGCATCTGCGGCAACGGGAAATTCGAACATGCCGAGAAGCGCCAGAGGCGGCGCGGCGGAGGCAAGCGTTGAAGGAACGAGATCGCGTACCGTCGCCTTCACTTTAAGCTTGTCGGTCGCTTCTCTTTCGTCGGTCAGGAACGAGACGGCCCAGGCTCCGCGCTTCGATGCCACCCGCGCACGGCCGGAAATCAGGCTTCGCCTCTTGCCGTGATTGAAATCGACGCTTGCCTCGTCGATGCGCCAGGAACTGCGTTGGCCCTCGTAGTCGACGACGACGGTGGCGTTCGACAGCCCAAACTCCGTCAAATACGACACCGCGTCGAGGCGATGGCGAGCGCGACGCGAAGATTCACTCAGCATCTTCGCCAGATTGACTTTGTGGCCCATCGGCTCCGTGCGCACCGCGACTGTGGTGTTTGAGGAGCCGTTTTGTGGGGCCGCCGCCGGAGGCGCGCCAGCGCCTGGCGCAGTGTCGCGGGCAAGTACGGGACGTGGAATCGCGCGCTCGAAAACAAAGCCGCCTTCTTGTGAATACGCGAGCGCGATAATCGGATCGATCAACTCGATGCGTCGCGGCACGATGCGGCCGCGCGCCAATGCCGCAAGCGAGATATTGACGGCAGCGAGCGGAGACGACAGCACAACGTCGCCGCCGGCTTCCAGAACGCTTACGTCGCGCAGACGAAATTCAAGTTCTCCCGACCTGCCGAGCCGCAGCTCCGCTCCGTCGATCTTCACCGAGCTTGTGGTCAGTTCCGCATTGATGCCGCGTTCGATGGGCGCGACGACAAAGTCGAAACCGATCGGCCCATGCCGCAGGCGGACATACAGGATGCCGACGCCGATCATCAGCAGCAGCGTCAGCGGCATCACGACGTAAAACATGACGCGACAGCCGTGGAACACGCGCCGCAGGTGACGCGTCGTAGCCGTCGGCTCGGGCCCTTCCGTCTCCGGCGGCGGCACGCGAGGCGGCTGAGTCAGCGCGCGCCGCTGGCTGGATCGAAGTGTCGTCTGATCGGCGGGGCGTCCTTGCGTGGGATGCCCGCCGGTTACGGATCTCGTCAACGCCGCTCCTCAAAACCCCCGCGGACGGCAACAACAACCGGTTGGTCCGTGCCTATACCAGAAACGGACAAAACTCGTTACCAGAGAAGGTCTAAAGCGTATCTGGCCTGCGTTCGCGCAAGACTGCAGGTACAGGTGCAAAAACGACAAAAGAAAGGCACTTTCAAGATGGTCCAAAACGGTGAAACCGCACCCGACTTCATGTTGCCGGACGACACTGGCGCGGTTGTTCAGCTTGCGAAGCTGAAGGGGCGTCCTGTCGTCGTTTATTTCTACCCCAAAGACGACACGTCCGGATGTACGCAGGAGGCGAAAGATTTTTCCTGTCTCGCGCATGAATTCACCAAGGCCGGGGCCGAGATTGTTGGAATTTCGCCGGATAGCGTCAGCCGCCACAAGTCATTCAAAGACAAACACGAGTTGTCGGTACGGCTTCTCTCAGACGAAGAAAAGGCGGCGGCCCAGGCCTACGGCGTGTGGGTCGAAAAAAGCATGTACGGGCGCAAATACATGGGCATCGAACGCTCGACATTCCTGATCGACAAAAAGGGCAAGCTCATCAGGAGCTGGCGCAAGGTCAAAATTCCCGGGCATGCGGAGGAAGTTCTTGCGGCGGTCAAGGCGTTAGGCATGTGAATGAAAATTCCGCGCTTCGTCACAATCGTTGATGTTCCGCCACAGTGTTGGGGCAGGATTATAGGAGCCGCGAATAAAACCTGGGGATTTGTGGCTACGGCTAGCTGAATTCGGGCGGCCGAGGTGCTACCCGAATCACACGCATCCGGCCGGTCGTTCGACAGTGCAGCCGGTTCCGTCGTTGCTTATGTTGTGTCAGAGGGAAGATTGCCGATGTTGCCGAATTTTCGTCGCTCAGAATCCGATACGTCGAAATTGCAGACGACGGCGTCAGCTTCAGAAACACCTCCCGCCCCGCCGTTCCAGCCGCGTCCGTTCCTATCCGTCCAGCGAACCGGAAATCCCAAGTCGGTCTCGATCATCGGCAGCGATCTCACCATTGCAGGCAATCTGATCTGCAAGGGTGAAGTCCAGGTCGACGGCAACGTCGAAGGCGATATCGAGGGCAGCAACGTCGTCGTCGGAGAGAATGCGACCATCACAGGCGGCATCTCGGCAGACGAAGTCGTTATTCGCGGCCACGTCATCGGCTCCGTCCACGGCCGCCGCGTCATGTTGCAGACAACCAGCCAGGTCGAAGGCGATATTTTTCATCAATCGCTGTCCATCGAGCAGGGCGCAATGTTCGAAGGCAAGTCGCGGCGCACCAAAGATGATCCGCGAACACTTCTGCAGAAGTCGGAGAAGCCGGAGCCGATCGAGTTCGCGTTGCCGCCCCGGCTCCCGGAATTGGCTAACTGATTTCATCGTTCCTAGGCGAAGCCCAAACTTT
>JAICLG010000338.1 GCA_025927515.1 Hyphomicrobium sp. | reverse complement strand
CCGAACGTGCGCGTGCGCGGATTTCGTGCGTTTTCGAACGTGCCGATTTCGACTTCGTAGTCGTTGCGCGTATCGACGACGATGACGTCCGGATCGGAAATGAGCGCATTCCAATCCTTGGGATCGACGAGATGGCCGGTCGCATCCCCAGGGCGCAGATCAGGCACGCCAAAGGTCACGATCTCGGGTTTGATCTTGATCTTGAACCGCTGAAAAGGATGTGCGGCAGCGCTTGAGAGCTTCACCGGCAAATCTGCGAAGCGTGCGTCGGCATGCAGCAACTCGAGAAGGGCGTCTATCGTGCCGTTCGGCCCTGACACGGTGGCGTTGATGCCCTCGTGAGCAATGAGGATCGTGCCGCGTACATCGCGTTGCGCGCAAAATTCATGCAGATCGCTTTTCAGAATGGTCGGACTCTCGATGCCGACGAATTTGTAAAAAGCAGCAATTTTCACGCGCATCGAAGGGTCGCCGCTTCCATTCTGTCTATCGTCTTTCATAGCTTCGATCGTGCCGGATAGGATTGAATTGAACCGCTATCAATCGCAAGCGAAGCTCATCGTAAACCCGCGGCATCGCCAGTCTTGGTCGCGGCGGCGATCGGGTCCGGCCAAAGAATGGGGGCAAGGAGCTTGGCGGCCATCACTTTCTGTCCCGCGACGCTCATATGATTATCGTCGAAATATAAGACCTTTCCGTCCATTTCGGCCTTGCATCCGTGCTCGTCGCAGAGAGCTTGAACCAACGAGATGTACCGCGCTCCCTCAGACACCGCGATCTTTTCGAGTTTGGCATCCAGATCCTGGAGCTTCTGCATTTTTGGGCGGAAGACGTAATTTGCGGGCTTCTTTCCGAATTCGGCTCGTCTCGCGAGCGTTGCCGGAACGGGCAACTGGTTGGGATGCGGAGGTATCTGGCCCACCAGGATGACGCGGTGCCCGGCCTTTGAAAGAGCGTGGATCATGCCCTGCAAGCCGCGAAAGAATTGTTTCGAATATTCATCCGTCCAGGCAACTGCGTTGGACGTCAAGATGATGGTCTTCGGCGGTAGCGCCGTGAGACGTTTCAGAATTTTGGCGTTGTAGGCAGGACATTGGGGGCGATCGCGATACGTGAAATCGAGCGCCGGAGGGCAGCCCGATGCCGTCAGCTCGCGAACGCTTTCGTTTCTCGTTTCTGCGAGCGAGGCCAACGCGACGCTCAACTCGGCGCCGTGGCTATCGCCATAGACGATGATCGATGGTTCGACGGGCGCGCCCAACACGCACGACTTGTCGAAATCGCCTGAGAGCGAGCCATCAAAATGGCATTCGACCCGTTTGGGACTCCAATCCTGCGCTGCAGCCTCTATGCCGAGGATGTCTGTGGGGAAACGGCTAGGCCATCCGTTGAGCGCCAGGAATGCCAGCGCGCATGCTGCCACCGCTCCCAAGCTTGCGCCGCCAGCCGCGAATACTTTTACCCGCGAAGAAGCTGAGTGCGAGCGGCGCCGGAACGGCGTCTCGACGAAGCGCCACGTCAAAACTGACAGCCCGAAAGCGGCACCGCTGAGCAAGACCTGCTGCGGCCATGTGAACGGCTGCACAAGGATCAGCTTCGCAAAGACGATCAGCGGCCAGTGCCAAAGGTAGAGACTATAGGAGATCAAGCCGACGAACACCATCGGCGGGATGCTGAGCAAGCGCCCAACGACAGTTGGTCCGCCGGCCCAGATGATCAGCGCCGTGCCAACGCAGGGGACGAGCGCTGCGTAGCCGGGAAATGATGTTTTACTCGTGTAGAGGAAGACCGCCGTCGCAATTCCCAGCAAGCCGAGCGCGGCGGCTGCCTCACGCTGTCCCTTCGATACGGGCGACGGGACAAGCCCCAGGCCGAGAACGGCACCGGTGAGCAGCTCCCACGTGCGCGTGTGAATCAGAAAATAGGACGATCTCGAATAGCCTGGCGACAGGATGATGCTCAATGCGAGCGATGCGGCGATCAAAGACCAAACAAGCAACGGTATCCGCCGCCGATCAAAACGAAATACCGCCGAAAGCAGCAGCGGAAAGAACACATAGAACTGCTCTTCGACACCGAGACTCCATGTATGCAACAGAGGCTGCGTCGCGGCGGCGGGATCGAAGTAGGAGGTATTCGCGGCGAACCAGACGTTGCTCACCGAGAAGACAGCGGCCAGCAAGCTCGAAGCGTATGTTCTCAGCTCATGGGGAAACAGAACGATAGCCGCCGCAACCGTGCAAGCCGTGCAGACACAAACCAGTGCGGGGACAATTCTGCGAATGCGCCGCTCGTAGAACTTCGCAATGCTGAAATTTCCGGCCTCAAGGTCTCCCGCGATGATCTGCGAGATGAGAAAACCGGACAGCACGAAAAATACGTCGACGCCGACGTACCCACCGGGAAAGGTTTTCGTCCCGAGGTGACAAAGAAGGACTGAGATGACGGCGACGGCGCGGAGACCATCCAGTTCGGGTCGATATTTCAGCTTCCGGTCCCCTCGTCGCAATCCAGCCGATGCGTCCGCTATAACGCAGGCACACAGCCATACCCAGCGCGGCGCGTGGTCGTATGGGTATTGGCAGAAGGGCGAGAGTGCGGCGACGGGAAGGTGTCAGTTTTTTGCCGCGCGTTCCTCGCCAACTATCATATTGAAAAATTAGATAATTTTCTGGTGTGCGGCTCTATTTGTGTTGTGCGCGAGTCCAGGCCGTGAGAGCCGACAGGGTATTTGCGACGTGGTTCATCGGATCGAGGGCAGTGTATTCGTAGATGATGTGGCCGTCCGGGGCGATGACGTAGGACGTGCGGTTGGCATATTGCGGTCTGCTTGCGAGCACCGCGTCATAGGCCTTCATGATGTGCTGATCGACATCGGCCGCAACCGGGAATTTGCTGCGGCACTCGCTGGTCGAGAACCTGTTCAAGGTGGCGATGTCGTCATGGCTGACACCGATGACCGTTGCGCCGAGGGCCTTGTATTTGTCGATCGCGTCCGCGAATTCATGCGCCT
>JAICLG010000160.1 GCA_025927515.1 Hyphomicrobium sp. | reverse complement strand
GTCTTCTGGTCGACGGCTTTGAAGTAGCCTTCGAGCGTGCCGTAGAAGGCAACGCCGCCGGCTGTCGTCAGAGCACCTGACCAGACCGAGAACTGCTCAGGCTTCGACCAGACGATCTTGCCCTTCGCACCATCCCAAGCGATGAAGTTACCCATACCGCCGTGGCTGTCCGGAGCCGGGAACATGGAGAGCGTGGCGCCAACGTAGGGCTGACCAGCCGTATACGAGACCTTAAATGGCTCGTAGTCCATGCAGACGTGGTTCGTCGGAACGTAGAACAGGCCAGTCAGCTTCGAGTAGGAAGCAGGCTGTTCGTCCTTCGAACCGAGAGCCGCAGGGCAGATGCCCTTGTGGTTCACGTCGGTACCCTTGCCGTTCTGGAACGTCGAGTACTTGGCAACGCGGATCGGACGGCCGTAGTTCGGGCTCGACTTGTCCATATCAATGCCGCTTGCCCAGTTCACAGCCGGGTCATACTTCTCGGCGACGAGAAGCTCACCCGTAGCGCGGTCCCAGGTATACCCGAAGCCGTTACGGTCGAAGTGCGTAGCAGTCTTGCGCTTCGTGCCGTTGACGTCGAGTTCGGCCAGGATCGGCTCGTTGATGCCGTCATAGTCCCACTCGTCGAACGGCGTCATCTGGTAGGCCCACTTCGCAATGCCGGTGTCGACATCACGAGCAAACATCGTCATCGACCACTTCTGATCGATCGGCTTGCCATCCGGTCCCGCACGCTGTGCAGGGTTCCAGGTCGAGGGGTTACCCGTTCCGTAGTAGATCAGGTTGAGGTCCGGATCGTAGGCCATATAGCCCCACGTCGAACCGCCACCGATTTTCCACTGATCGCCGTTCCAGGTCTTGAGCGACGAGTCCTTGCCGACCGGCTTGCCGAGCGAGATCGTCTTCTCAGGATCGACCAGGATGTCGGAATCCGGACCCATCGAGTAGGCGCGCCAGACTTTCTTGCCGCTGTTGATGTCGTAAGCGGTGACATGGCAGCGAACGCCGAACTCGGCGCCCGAGATACCGATGACAACCTTGTCCTTCACGACGAGCGGAGCGCCCGTACCGGTTTCACCCTTCTTGGGATCGCCGTCGACGACCTTCCACAGTTCCTTACCCGTCTTCGCGTCGAGAGCGACGAGAGACGTATCGGCCTGGTGGAGGAAGATCTTGCCTTCGGCATACTGCACGCCACGGTTGACCGTGTCGCAGCACATCACAGGGATAACCGAGGGATCCTGCTTCGGCTCATACTTCCAGATGATCTTCTCTTCGTTGGCAAGGTCGAGAGCATACACGATGTTCGGGAACGCCGTGTGGAGCCACATCGTATCGCCAACCACGAGCGGGCCGCCTTCGTGACCACGAAGAACACCCGTCGAGAACGTCCAGGCAACTTTGAGCTGTCCGACGTTAGCGGTCGTGATTTGGTCCAGGGTCGAGTACCGCGTACCGGCATAATCGCCGGACTGGATGACCCAGTTCGCCGGGTTTTTCGACAACTTGATCACGTCCTCGTTCGCCCATGCGGACGCTGAGAACGCGGCAGTTGCGAGCAACCCGCATGCGAATGCACTTTTGCGCATTGCGCTTCCTCCGTTTTGAGAAAAGTCTTGCCACGCTTGCAAGTTGAACCCGAGGACCTCCCGAATTCTTCCCGCCATCGAAATCAAGGATTTGCGGGATTTAACTCCCGTCTTAGCCCCGCCGATGGAGGAGGACTTCACGGAACCGTGTAGATTTCGGTAGGTCCCCGTGAACGGCCGCATGTAGACACTTTTTTTTTACATCTGCAACACGTACTGCGACGATTGCCCATGTGCGGCAAACTAGGACAAGGAGTCTGACCCAAATTATTCCACTAATCACGGGACATTCGTGCAATGCACCAGAAATGCTGCACTGCACGTATAGTTTTTTGAGATGTGAAAAAATGCCACCTTCATCACGGTGTCTCTCGCGTTTGTGATATTGCGCGATCCCGGTCCTGGCTCAGGCAGGCTCCTGATTTCCCCTATATTTTGGGAAAAGATGACATGAGAAAAAATTCCCGAACGTATGGGGAGCTTTCCCGAAAGGATTTTTTTCAGGGAGCTGGATCGGCGCTGCTTTTGACCCTTCTCCCCCGGGTATCGCCGGCGGCGGAAGCAGAGCGGATTGGCGTCAGTGAGGTGGCGCCGGGTATTTTTGTGCACGGCGGCCAAGATGCATTAGTTAACGCCGCCAACCGTGGCGACATCTCGAACGCCTGCTGCATTGTCGGAACGGCGGCCGCTGCCGTGATCGATACGGGCGGCTCATACCAAGTCGGAAAGGCTCTGTTTGAGGCTATCCGGCAAATCACGCGCAAACCGATCCGTTATATCATCAACACGCACATGCATCCCGACCACGTGCTCGGCAATGCCGCGTTCGAGGGCGTAGGCGCTGAATTCATCGGCCATCACAATCTCCCGGCCGCGCTTGCTGCGCGAGCCGAAAGCTACCTCAGGAACGCTCGTGAGCGCATTGGCGAAGAGGCCTTCGCCGGCACGAAAATCGTCCTGCCGACGAAGCTCGTCACTGACACGCTCGATCTCGACCTCGGCGGCCGATCTCTCACCCTGAAAGCGCGTCCGACCGCTCACACCAACAATGATCTGACGATCTTCGACAGCGCGACGGAGACATTCTTCCTCGGCGATCTGCTGTTCTCTGGCCACATTCCGACGCTCGATGGTTCGATCATCGGGTGGCTGAAATTGATACCGGAGTTGATGCGCGAAAAAGCGGCGCGTGCAATCCCCGGCCACGGGCCGAAGTCGACGGCGTGGCCTCAGGCTATTCTTTCCGAGCAGCGCTATCTCGAAACCATTGCTCGCGACGTTCGCGCCATGATCAAAGACGGCAAGACGATCGACGAAGCCGTTGCCAGTGCGGGGCAATCGGAACGCGGGAAATGGCAGCTCTTCGACGAATACAACGGCATGAACGTCACCGCCGCCTTCACCGAACTCGAATGGGAGTGAGCAGGCACGCAGTCGGAAAAGAGAGGGCGCCGCGCGGGCGCCTCTCTGATCAAACCATCAGAAGCAGCGCAATTCGCCTTCGACTTGCGCGCGTCGCATGTTCTTGATCTTCTCTTGCATCTGCGGGATCTTGGTCCAGGCAACGTTTTCGCCGCCCTTGAGACCAACTGAGATCAGCGTTTCCGCCTGTTCGTATTCTGCATACGGCAAAATCGCCGCGATCTGATCGATCGAGCACGAACACTTGTCCAGCATCTCACGCGTCTGACCATTCACCGCCATGCAAGCATAGACGTAATCCGCCCGTGCTTCGGTCGGATAATCGTTTGCAGGCAGTTCCTGCGCGACTGCGATACCGGCGCAGGTCACACCTGCAGCGAATGCCATCCCGAAAAGAGCTCAGCGACTTCTAAATCTCTTCATTTCACAGCTCCTACGCCTTCAAGCGTTGTCGTTTCGAGCAGCGACGGCGCCGACTTGTCGGTGCTCTTGTAGTCGGAAACCATCTGGGCGAAATAACCCGGTATCTTATCGGATAAAGCAATTTTGAACGTCGCGTTTTCAAAGCCGTTCATTTTTGCGCGAGCCGGATCGTCAGCAAAGGGCGTCGCCGTAACCTGGTATCCGTCGACTTCCTGCCCCTTGTACATGATCTTAACGGGCGCAATCGTTGCCCCTTTCCCGAGGTATTGGCTGAACATGTGCTTGAGGTAGGCGCTGTCACCCCCCGCAAGCTCACGGAAATGCGACACGGCGCCGTCGAGATAGACGACCAGCATGGGATTGCCGTCCATGTCGGTGATCCGCTGCGGCTCGCGCGCCCGATCGCCGGTGTACATTTGGACGAGGACGTTCTTCTTGCCCGGCGCACCATCGCTCTCGATTTTCACCGTGATGTCGTCAGTGAAACCGACGCCCAGCAATTTCTCATTCGAGGGTTTGCGAACGAATTTATAATCGAGCACGGTACCCGCGGCGACCGACGCGATATGCGGCCGATTGAAGAGAATATCGGACGGCTTCGGCATATCTTCCGCATGCGCTGCGGCAGGAAGCAGGAGTGCGAGCGCGGCCAAAGCAGCGAATGGAAGTCTAAGCATAAAGGGCGTTCCTCCGGGTCGTCAGAATTGCTCGTTTTTCCCGCTCTTTAACGAGAGGTCCGCGCCTTGGCCAGAAATCATTGCACTTCGGTAAAGGGCGGGATGGTGCTGGATCGGCAACGTCCGGCCAAAATGCCGGAAGAAATCCCCAAGCGGAACTTAAAACCCGGTAACCTCAGACCCTAGCGCAGGAATTTGCCGAAGGCGCGGGGACCATCTCCAACCGGGGTTTTGCCCGTCACCTTAAGCGCCACCGGATCGATGCGCAGCAAGACATCGTCGCCCCAGCACGCCACGTAAATATTGTGCCGTGTTGCGTCCGCTTCGATGCCCTCGGGATGATCACAGGCTCGAATAACCTTGATCGGGGCCAGCGTCTTCAAGTCGAATGCGGTGACCGTCTCGCCGTATTGATCCGTCGAAAAACCGCGCCCGTCGGCGAGACCAACGGCATAGGGCCGCCGTCCGGTCGGAACGCGGCCGACAACGCGCCGCCCGGCGATGTCGATCACTGTCACATCATCGCTCTTTACGTTGGCGGTATAAGCACGCGAGCCGGCATCATCGATCGTAATGCCGAAGGGGTGGTCGCCCACGGGAACCGTCGCGATGCGCTTCCGGCTGGCAATATCGACGAAGGAAACCGTGTTGCTGTCGCGGTCGGCCGACAGCAGCAGCCGTCCATCCGGCGTGACTGCGAGCCCCGAGGGCGATTTCCCAACTGCGATATTGCCGACGACCGCAAACTTATTTGTATCAACTACGATGATCTTATGAGTGTACCAGTCGGCGACGTAGACTTCCGGCCGTTTCGGATGCGCCGCAACGCCGACCGGTCCGCCACCGACGACGAGTCGCCGCGTGACGGCACGCGATACCGCATCGACCTCGACCAGTTCCCTGCTATCGGGCGACGTGATGTACGCTTTCGTCTTGTCAGGCGAGAGCGCGATGCCGGCCGGCTTGCCGCCGATCTTTATCCTCGCGACCTCTTTCATCGTATCGAGATTAACGAATGAAAGATTGTCGGCCGGCTGATTTGTCGTCAGTGCTTCGGCCGCCACAGCAACAGATTGCAATGCACCTAGAAAGAGAAAGGCAAGTGCTGCGGTTGATCGAAGCAAGAAGCTCACTTACTTACCGCCTTCGATCTTCGCCTTCACGGCAGCAAGTGTCCTCTTATAAAGATCGCTCACGGCCTTCTTCGCCGCTTCATCGTTCAGGTTCGCCGGCGGATCATTATTCATATAGCCGCGATAGAAGGCGCCCTTCCACTCGAGTGTCGACTTGTTGTCGCCGTCGGCCGTCACCGTAATGTGCGACGAATAATCGTTGACCGGCAAAACCTTCACGTCGACCTTGGTAATCTCATAAGCATAGGTCATTTCCTTGGCATCGTAATCGTCGAGCATTTCGTTGATGACGCCGCCATCCTTGAGCGTCAGCGTCCGCGTCGCGCCGTCGTTCGTTGCCTCGTTCGTAGCTGGCTTGTTGCCGCCCTTGCCTTCAGTCTTCGCGACGTCGGGAGCCCAGCTCATGTCCTGAAAGTTGCCGACGACAGCCCAGACTTTGGCGGCCGGAGCATTGATCTCGACGGATTCAGTGACCTTTTGGCGGGAAGGCCCGTGAGCCAATGCCACAGCGGGCAATGAGCCCAAGATCGCAGCAGCGATCGCCAAGCGTTTCAACATACGTTTCCTCCGGAGGTTCTATTTTGCGGATTTGCTGTGGGACCCAGTGGGCCGAGCGCGGCGCACCTTATGCGCGTCGGCGATCCCAGGAGACGGCCAAATGTGTCGCACCATGCTTCTGACCTTTCGTGTACTTGACCGTTGAGGTCAGAGTTGATTTACCTCCGGCTTCGTACATTTGTCGAATCTCGCTGGATAGCTTCCGCGGCTTCAAGAGGGTGCTGAACTTGGAATCCGAAAAGTCGAGGAGTGGTGCAAATCATTATGAGAACGTCGCATGCCCGTTCTGTGGCATGGCTTGTGATGACCTCGACATCGGCCCATCGAGCACCGGCAGTCTGAAGGTTCTGAAAAACGGCTGCGCCAAAGCGTCGGCAGGTTTTGAGCGCGCGCTCATCGAGCCAAGTCCGCAGGTGGACGGCAAGGATGTTTCGCTCGACGAAGCGGTAGCAGCCGCAGCGAAGTTGATCCGCGAAAGCCGCTTGCCGGTATTTGGTGGTCTCGGAACCGATGTCGACGGAATGCGCGCCGTCATGACGCTTGCCGAGCGCAGCGGCGGAGTCGTCGATCACGCATTGAGCGGCGATGCCTATCGCAACTTGCGCGTCTATCAATCGAGCGGATATCTCACGACGTCCCTGACGGAAGCGCGCAATCGCGCCGATCTGTTCGTCATCGCCGGATGCGACATCAACAAGATCCATCCGCGCTTCTTCGAGCGGATCGTCAATCCGGAACGCTCGATGTTTTCCGAGGCCCCGCCAAAACGGACCGTCATCTTCCTCGGCAAAGACTTGGATCAGTCCGCAGCGAAAGGCGAACGCATCGGAGACGTGCTGACGCTTCCCTGCGACGTCAATCGCATCGGCGAAATTCTCGATGCAATGCGGGCAATCGCGAAGGGCGGAGCGGTTTCAAGCGACAGCGTTGGTGGATTGCCGCGCGCCGCCCTCGATGATCTCCTGGCTCGCTGCAAGGCCGCGACATACGGCGTGATGGTCTGGGTTCCGTCGAGCTTCGATTTCCCGAATGCTGACCTTACGGTTCAAGCCATCAACGAGTTCATTAAAGAACTCAACACCAATCAACGTTTTGCAGGGCTGTCTCTCGGCGGAAGCGAAGGCTCGACGTCGGTCAATGCCGTGTGCACATGGCAATCCGGTTTCCCGCTGCGCGTTTCCTTCGCCAGCGGCAAGGCCGACTATGACTCCACTCGCTACGATGCCGGCCGAATGATCGCGGCCAAGGAAACCGATCTTCTGGTCTGGCTCGCGTCCTATACCGAAGCTCTGAACCCGCCCGACACGGACGTGCCGACGATCGTCCTCGGTACCCCTCACCTCTCTCT
>JAICLG010000325.1 GCA_025927515.1 Hyphomicrobium sp. | reverse complement strand
GGCTATTTCGATGAGGCAGGCAAATGGCGCGACTGGCTGTTGCGCGCGATCGCCGGATCGCCGTCGCAGGTGCAAATCATGTACGGCATTACCGGAACGCGGCGCCTCGATGAGTGGAACGTTCCGTGGCTGAAAGGCTATGAAGGCGCCCGGCCCATACGCATCGGAAATGCGGCTTCCAGTCAACTCCAACTCGACATCTACGGCGAGATCATGGATGCGCTACATCTCGCGCGCTGTGGCGGGTTGGGCGGCGATAAGACGGCTTGGGCACTGCAAGTCAAGCTGCTCGAA
This sequence comes from Hyphomicrobium sp., assembly GCA_025927515.1. GTDB lineage: Bacteria > Pseudomonadota > Alphaproteobacteria > Rhizobiales > Hyphomicrobiaceae > Hyphomicrobium_B. The sequence continues at coordinate 3,032 of JAICLG010000325.1, read as the reverse complement.
CACCTCGAATCCATCTGGCAAGATCCGGATGAGGGAATTTGGGAAATCCGCGGACCGCGGCAACAATTCACCTTTTCCAAAGTGATGGCATGGGTTGCGTTCGATCGCGCAGTAAAGAGCGCAGAGAAAGACAAGCTTGACGCCCCGTTGGAGAAATGGCGCAAGCTGCGCGCCAAGATCCATGCCGAGGTTTGCGAAAAAGCCTACGATAGTGAGCTTGGATCGTTCACCCAAAGCTACGGCTCGCGCCAACTCGACGCCAGTTTGTTACTGTTGGCGTTGGTTGGATTTTTACCGCCGAGCGATCATCGCATCGAAGGAACGGTGCGCGCGATAGAAACATCGCTTATGCAAAACGGTCTCGTTCGGCGATATGAGACGGATCGGACGGACGATGGCCTCCCCGGCTCCGAAGGCGTTTTTCTCGCGTGCAGTTTTTGGTTGGCGGACACCTACCTGCTCTTAGGTCGGCGGGAAGATGCACGCAGGCTTTTCGAGCATGTTCTTTCTCTGTGCAACGACGTCGGACTTCTGTCGGAGGAGTACGATGTCTCGAAGGGTCGGATGCTCGGTAATTTCCCCCAAGCTTTATCGCATATCGGCCTCATTAATACGGCGCACAATCTGATGCATCGCGCTAAGCCGGCGGAACAGCGGTCAGGTCACAAGCTCAAGTAGCCAAAGCAATGTCGCCATTCACGAGGCATGACACATCAGCGGATCCTGCTGATTGGCGACCGAGAAGAAGCGACATGGCGACGAAGATTACAAATCCTTAGTGTGCGTAGCTATTCCATTTCTGGAACCCGTGATCGGGTCATGGGGTTAGCACTGCAGGCGATCCGATGCTGATCGCGTTTTTCATAGATATCCGGAGGGCTAAATGTCCCTGACCGCTGCCGACGTCCTCGTCGAAACCATTCTCGCATGGGGGGTCGATACGGTTTACGGACTCCCTGGCGACGGCATCAACGGCATTATGGAAGCGTTGCGTCAACGCCAAGATCGCATTCGCTTTTTTCAAGTACGTCACGAAGAAACCGCGGCCTTCATGGCGTGCGCACACGCCAAATGGACCGGCCGTCTGGGCTGCTGCCTCGCCACTTCAGGTCCTGGCGGCATCCACCTTCTCAATGGTCTTTACGACGCGAAGCTCGACGGATCGCCGGTCCTTGCAATTACGGGTTTGCAGTTTCACGACCTCCTCCACACTCACACGCAGCAAGACGTCGAGCTCGACAAGCTTTTCATGGACGTCGCCGTCTACAATTCGCGCATCATGGGACCGGCGCACACCGAGAACGTCGTCGACCTCGCCTGCCGGACCGCACTCGCCTACCGCGGCGTCGCTCATGTGACCATGCCGGTTGATGTTCAGTCCGAAAAGCTCAGCAAGGATATACGTTCCGAACGCAACGTCCCTCATCATGTTTCGGAGGAGATGAGTGAAGGGGGCCACATGCCGGCGGAGGCAGTTCTGCGCGAAGCTGTGAAGGTTCTCAATGCTGGCAAGAAAATCTGCATTCTGGCCGGACGCGGCGCAATAGGCGCGCGCCTTGAACTCGCAGAGATAGCGCAACGGCTAAACGCGGTCGTAGCAAAGCCATTGCTCGGGAAGGCGTCGTTTCCGGACGAGCATCCTAATTGCGTCGGTGGCGTCGGGTTGCTGGGCACCAAACCGGCGCAAGAAGCACTTGAAGATTGCGATACGCTTTTGATCGCCGGTAGCTCGTTTCCTTATATCGAATTCTATCCGAAGCCCGGCTCGGTTCGGTGCGTTCAAATCGAGCTCGATCCCAAGCGCATCGGACTGCGCTATCCCGTCGACGTCGGACTGGTCGGGGATACGGCGAAGGTTCTCCGCGCGTTATTGCCGAGCCTTCAGGAAAACAGAGATACGAAATTCCTGAAGACCGCCCAGTCCAGCATGAAGGAATGGCGGGAGCTTCTCGAAGAACGCGGAACGAGATCGGAAAAGCCGATGAAGCCGCAGGTCGTCGCGCACGAACTGAACAAATGCCTTGCGGATGACGCCATCATCGCGACCGACAGCGGCACCATCACGACGTGGATCGCCAGGCATTTGATGATCCGCGATGGCCAGCTGTTTTCGTGCTCCGGTAATCTCGCGACGATGGCCTGCGGTTTGCCTTATGCGATGGCGGCCGCCGTTGCGTATCCGGATCGGCAGGTCATTGCGTTTGTTGGAGACGGCGGCCTGACGATGCTGATGGGTGAACTCGCCACCTGCGTGAAGTACAAGCTGAACATCAAGATCGTCGTCATCAAGAATAATGCGCTCGGTCAGATTAAATGGGAGCAGATCGTATTCCTCGGCAATCCGGAGTACGGTTGCGAATTGCAGCCGATCGATTTCCCGGCTGTCGCGCGCGCCTGTGGCGCAACCGGATTTACAATCGACGATCCCGCCCGGTGTGGAGAGACGTTGCGCGAAGCATTGGCGCAGCAAGGGCCTGTTCTCATCGAAGCCGTCGTCGATCCGCACGAACCGCCGATGCCCCCAAAAGTGACGGTCAAACAGGCTGCGCATTTCGCCGAGGCGCTGGCAAGAGGCACTCCTAGCGCCGGCAAAATAGCACTTACGGTCGCGTCGGATACGGTACGCGAGATTGTCTGAGCAGATGTCGGATGTCGTTCCCATACGCGATGTTCGTGCCAGCTCATACACGATCCCTACTGACGGACCAGAAGCCGATGGAACCTATGCCTGGGACAGCACGACGATCGTCGTCGCGGAGATTCTGGCCGGAGGAAAGTCTGGAATTGGCTACAGCTTCACCGACCAATCCGTTGCGCTTGTTATTCACGATGCGTTGCGCCCCGTCATCGTAGGCTCTGACAGTTTCGCCATTCCGGGAATTCACCAGGCGATGTTGCAAAGGATAAGAAATCTCGGAAGATCGGGCCTCGTTGCGATGGCCATATCCGCAGTCGACACAGCCCTCTGGGATCTTAAAGCCAAACTGCTCGGTAAGCCGCTGTGTATGGTCTTGGGGACCGCACGCGAAGAT
>JAICLG010000393.1 GCA_025927515.1 Hyphomicrobium sp. | reverse complement strand
CTCGACAAGGCAGCATCGGTTTACCGAAACGCCCTTGGAGCAAAGGTCGGCGCACCCACCCCGCAGCCGGAACACGGCGTTACCGTCGTCTTTATCGAGCTTCCGAACACGAAAATCGAGCTTCTCGAGCCGCTGGGCGAAAATTCGCCGATTGCGAAATTTCTCGAAAAAGCTCCGGATGGCGGCATTCATCATGTATGCTACGAAGTCGAGGATATACTCGCTTCGCGCGATCAGTTGAGGGCACAAGGAGCTCGCGTACTCGGCGACGGCAATCCGAAGATCGGAGCACACGGCAAGCCGGTGCTATTCCTGCATCCAAAGGATTTTTGCGGCACCCTCGTCGAACTCGAGCAGGTTTAAATCCGGCCGCTGATCCGCGTCCGAACGCCGGAAGGAAACACGATGCAAACATCGGTAGCTTGCGCGACGTTCTTCGTCCTTTGGTTCATCACGCTTTTTGCCGTTCTGCCCTTCTTTGCACAAACGCAGGAGGAGGCGGGCGATGTGGTGCCGGGCACGCCGGAAAGCGCACCCCACAAGATCAGAATATGGAAGGTCTTTTTCGTCAATACAATCGTCACGACCATCGCTTTCGTGGTCGTTTACACCGTCATCGCCAGTCTTGGACGGTATTGATCGGGGATTGTTCTGCGGCCGCCTAAGCGCGGCGCGTCAAGGACTGTTTGCTTCCAGGTCGCGAGCATTGCCACGTCCGGCGTTACGGGCTATTTCCGCGCTGGCCCTTTGGGTTGGCCTCTTGCGTCAATCGTCTCTGGGGTTCGATTTTCCGGCAACCCCTATCAGTCGGCGCGGCTCGCCCGCGCAAAGTCAATGAGCGAACTTTCAATGCGCCCTTCGACGTTCATCCTGTGCGTTCATTCTTCTGTGCAACGGCACTTGCTGGAGGCGTACCGATGAGCAAGCGCGCCCTCGACGTTACTCGCGCCGCGAACTTTCCGGACTGGTATCAGGCGATCGTCCGCGACGGTGACATGGCCGAGACAAGCCCCGTTCGCGGCTGCATGATCATCAAGCCGTGGGGCTGGGGTGTGTGGGAGCGCATCCAGGCGGAACTCGACGCGCGCATCAAAGATACCGGGCACGACAACTGCTACTTCCCTCTGTTCATCCCGATGAGCTTCATCGCCAAGGAGGCGGAGCACGTCGAGGGATTCGCCAAGGAGATGGCGGTCGTCACGCATCACCGGCTCAAGAACGAGGGCGGCAAGCTGGTTGTCGATCCCGACGCCAAGCTCGAAGAGCCGCTGATCGTCAGGCCGACGTCGGAAACGATCATCGGCGATGCTTTTCAGCGCTGGATCAAAAGCTATCGCGACCTGCCGCTGCTGGTGAACCAGTGGGCGAACGTCGTCCGCTGGGAGATGCGCACGCGGTTGTTCCTGCGCACAGCCGAATTCCTTTGGCAGGAAGGCCATACCGCGCACGCCGACCGCGACGACGCGGTTGCCGAGACGCTGAAGATGCTCGAAGTTTACCGGACGTTCGCGGAAGATGTTCTCGCCATGCCGGTCATTGCCGGAGAGAAACCTGCGAACGAGCGGTTTCCGGGCGCCGACAACACCTATTCCATCGAAGCGATGATGCAGGACGGCAAGGCGTTGCAGGCCGGGACTTCGCATTATCTCGGTACGCATTTCGCCGAAGCGCAGAACATCCAATTCCAGAATGCGCAAGGCGAGCTTACTTACTGCCATACGACGAGCTGGGGGGTGTCGACGCGGCTGATCGGCGGCGTGATCATGACGCACGGCGACGACGACGGGCTGCGCCTGCCGCCGATGATCGCGCCGCGCCAGGTTGTCATCGTGCCGATGCTGCGCGAGAAGCCGGAGGACGCGGCGCTTATCGATTATTGCGCTTCGCTCGAGAAAGAGCTGAAGGCCATCGGTAT
>JAICLG010000355.1 GCA_025927515.1 Hyphomicrobium sp. | reverse complement strand
GATTCTCGGCCTGCTGCTGGACCCAGGTGGCCAAACCCTGCGCCACTAGAACGCCGGCGACGACGACCACGAATTCGAACACGAACAGCCGCGCGGTGTGCTGGCCGCTGCCCTCGCTCCACCCATATCGGACCGTTCGGAACATCCCCCGTCCCTCCGTCGAACCAGGACGACATATTTCGAATTCGGGGGGCGCGGAAGGCATCAACGGCAGAGGTCGCAAAGCGAGCGCCGCACAATCCGTTCCGGAAGATCGGCGCGCCGGCATTTCCCGGACGATTGCAGGCGGCAGCCCTTCTGTTACGCTCCTCGGCGTCGGAGGCCATTGCGATGCACATCCATCTGCCAAAGGCGCTGCACGGCTGGCGGGAGCTGGCGAAGGAAATCTCGATCATCGTCGTCGGCGTACTCATCGCCCTGTTTTTCGAACAGCTCGTCCAGCGGTGGGAAATGCGGCACAAGATCGCGGCCGCCGAAGCCGCAATGCAACGTGAAATCTTCTGGGACGACGGTCCGGAAATGATCGGACGCGTGTCGATTCAACCATGCATCAACGCCCAGCTCGACGCGATCCGGGCGGCCGTGGAGGCGAACAGGCCCCGCGCCGAAGTCGCGCGCCTCGTCGATGCGCTATACGTGCCGTTCGTCACCTATGACCATATCGCCGAGGGGGATGCCAGCGTTTCCGACGTCGCTACTCATATGCGCAAGGACCGCCACGACCTGTGGGCGCAGGCGTATGCGATGATGCCGATGGTCGACCAGACGAGCGCCCTCGAAAATGCCGACGCTGCCAAAATCCACGCCTTGAGCGATCGCGGCGGTGCTTTGACCGGCGTCGAGCAAAGCGAGCTCCTTCAAGGCGTGGAGGCGGTCCGTGCCGACGGCATTCGGATGATGAGCGGGATCAACTGGACCATGGACGTGCTGCCGGCACTACACGGCACCTTCGACAAATCGCGCACCGATTTCTTCATGCGCAGCGCGCGGCTCCACTACGGCAAGTGTGTCCGCGACGTGCCCGCGGACTGGCCAGAGACGCAGCTGCCGCCACTCCCTCGAGGAGTTGCGCCGGGCGTGCTCGTCAATACCGACGAGCCAACCTAGCACTGCGCAACGGACTGTTGCGGAGATCGGGATTGCATAGCATCGTCGCTGGATGAACGGCGCTATCGTCGGATTGGCGGCTGCAGCCGCGCTGGTTGGGTCCGTCGCCCCCGCCGATGCACCGCCGCGACAGAAGCGGCCCGAAGCGGAAGTGGAGGCGCTCTGTCTTCCGGTCGAAGCGAAGCCGGCCGACGTGACGGTCGGGAAGATCGTTCGCGACAGTGACCGTTTGTTGCTCGGCAGCGTGCAACTGGTCGGCTCCGACAGCGCGGTGGTGACCGGCAAGTACGGCTCCCTGCGATTTCCGATCGACGCGTTTGGGGAATGGTGCGACGGCAGCCTGATACTTCAGATTTCGCCGCACCGGTTCAAGCGGATGGCCGGCGAACACCACTCCATGTGAGCCCGGATCTGCATGCGCTTCGATAGAAGGCGCGACTGTCTGCTTTCGACCCATCCTGCCGCTAGGCGCGACGGGCGCGCCCATTGCGGTCGATTTGCGCAACTGGCACCTATCCGCCCGGATGGAAAATTTCGACTATCTCGTTGGCCTGATTTCTATCGTCGTCGGGCTTGGGCTGGCTGAAGTCGCGAGCGGCATGAACCGGCTTCTTAGAACTTCAGGCGCTAAGCACGATCCGCTCATCTTCGGACCGCCGATCCTTGTCGCCCTGATGCTCGTTTCAATCTGGTTTGATGTGTGGGCGGTCAGGCGAATACCAAATCTCCTCAGCTTCCCGTTTTTTGTCGTGACCTTCGCGCAGTTGATGCTGCTGTATCTGCTCGCCGCTTCGTGCGTCCCGAAAGCAGCAGGGGAAACCGGAACGTTCACATCGGCGGAATACGAGGAGAATCGGCGTTATTTCTGGCGGCTCTTCTCAATATATGAGCTGATGTATTTTGGTTTCTGGATCTTCTTCATGACCAAGAAGGGGTTGTCCCCGCTCAATCTTGTCGAAAGGGCCTTCATGCCGAGCGGCGGCGCGCTTCCGCTCGTTGTCGGTATCGGTCTTGCGCTGACGCGTAATCGGCTGGTGCAGGGTCTCGGTCTGCTGCTGCTGATCGTATGGCTGTTCGTAGGATACTGGAGTTACCGAATAACTTGAACGCTCAGACGCCTATATGTCAGCGTTCCCCTTGCCATTAGGTTCCCCGACATTGCGGAGATGAGCGCATCTGTTAGCGTGCGCTCGCCGGGGGGCTAATCGCATGCATTTCCATCTGCCCAAACCGCTGCACGGGTGGCGCGAGTTCGCGGGCGAAATCGGAATCATCGTCGTCGGCGTACTGATCGCGCTCAGCGCGGAGCAATTTGCCGAGTTTGTGCATGATCGGGCGCAGGTTCGGCATGGCGAGGAAGCCCTCGGCGACAATTTCAAACGGTTTGTTGCTTACACGGCCGAGCTCGACGCGTACGCGCCTTGCATCAATGCCAGATCGGCGGAGCTCCGCCAGCTGATCGATCACTCGTCGGTTGCCCATAGGCTACCGAATGTCGGTCCTATCCCG
>JAICLG010000203.1 GCA_025927515.1 Hyphomicrobium sp. | reverse complement strand
TGGTCGTAGACGACCTCGTCGGCCGTCAGGATGTTGTCGTTGTAGAAGATCTCGACGTTGCCCCGCGCGATCACGCGGTTGCCCGCCTTATCGTAGATCAACTGATCGCCCTGGAGACGCATCGGCTGGGTCTGGTCGACCTTGGTGTTGACCTTTCCGAAGATGCTCGCTTTGCCGAAGGTTGAAGGAGGTTTCTTGGCGGCGGCGGGCTGTGCGAGCGACGCCATCATGAGGGCGGCGAACACGACGTACGAAAGCGCACGAGCGACCCCGGCCGCCGTGCGGCGCCAGGACCTCTCGCGTGACGTTCCGCAACCCTCGTGCGGTGTCCGCGCTTCACGCATCACTCAGCCGTCCTCCTGGTGCAAAAGCACCGTAGTTGCGATGGCGAGAACCAAGACAATCGGCAGCCAGGCTGCAACCCACGCGGGTGCAAGCCCTGCGATGCCGATTTGTCTCGCAATTTCCGAGAACAAGAAGAAGCCAACCCCACCGACCATCCCTGTAGCAACCATAGTCTGGATGCCGCCTGACCGGAATGACCGCAATGACACAGTTGCGGCCAAAAGGACCATCGCCAGACATAGCAACGGACGGACCAAAAGGGACTGATATTGGACCCGCAATTTTTCCGTTGAAAGTTTTGCTTTGTCAGCGGCTTGTATCAATCCCGGAAGATCCCAGAAAGAGACCGAAAAAACCGTCCCCAACGCCTCCCGCACGCGGTCCGGAGTGAGATAAGTCGAGAGCAGGTAGGTGCTGAATTTCTGAGGCTCCTGGCCGAGGCGCGTAACCCACGCGTCTTTCAACTCCCAGTAGCCATCCTTGAGCTGGGCGCGGCCAGCATCGATGCGTTCGGAGAAATGCCCGGCGCGGTCATAAGCAAAAACAAGGACCCCGGTCAGGGTCAGCCCGTGATTCGATGCTGCCGCGGCGCCGAGAACCGATTCCCCGTCGGCCCCTTCTTGGCGAATCCACGACCCGCCGCCCTGGGAGCGAAGTAGGTTGGCCTCGTTCCCGAACGCCTTGGCATAGACCTTCTCGGAAACCGCGCGCCCGTGTGAGGCGAGGGGGTTGAACACGGCCATTGCGAAAATGCCGACCGCGAGTCCGACGAAGAGGCCGGGTCTTAGAAACTGCCAGACCGACATGCCTCCGGCGCGCATCACCGCCAATTCGCTCTTGCGATTGAGATAGATAAGCGCGCTGATGCTGCCGACGAGCACGGCGAAGCCGATCAGAAATTCGAGATATGCCGGAAGCCGGAGCAGCGCGATGCGCACCAACGTTGAACCGGGAACGTCGCCAGCCTTGCCCGCCATACGCAACAGCTCGACGAAGTCGATCATGAAGATCAGCAGGGCGCAGACCGCCATCGTCGATACGATCGCAACCAGGAACATGCGGGCAATGTAGCGGGAGAGGGTGAAGCCGCCGATCATGTCACCGCCTTGCCGGCATTGCCGCCGAAGCGTGCCCGCGCGGCTTCCCACAACGGAGAAATTGCGTCGGCCACTTTGTTGACGATGCCGAGCCCGGCCCGCTGCCGTTCGGCGCGCCGCAGCATGATGAGCGAAAAGACGATCATTCCGAGCGGCAGCCCGTATGCCACCAGGACCATGCCGGGGTGCCGGACGATCGCATTGGTCACGGCCAGGCCGCCGAGCCGGCACGTTGCCGCCACGACGAATGTGGTAACGAGGCTCTCCATGCGGCTCGAGCGCGTCGAGCGGGCTTGCCCGACCATTGCGATAATCAGGAATGCGAAGGCGATGGGGTAGAGCGGGTTCGTAAACCGCTCATGCAACTCTGAGCGGAATTGACCGGGCTCCCTCTGATAAAGCTTGCTGTTCGCCTCGGGGTGGAGCAGTTCGCTGAGATAGCGTTCGCGCGGCTTCAACTCGCTCGCACCGGAATCCTGCGGCTCGAACCGGTCGAGGTCGACGACGTATTTGTCGAACGCGACGATCTGGGGCGGCCCGTTCGCATCTGCACGGCGGATGATGTGGCCGTTCGTCATGACGAGATAGGCCGTGCCGTCCTGTTTGACGATGTTGCCGTGTTCCGCGAGGTAGCTCTGCGACTGGGCTTTATCGCGCGTGTCGTGCATGACGAGGCCGAGAAGCTCGCCATTGGCATCGCGATCGCGGATATGAAACATCAGTCCGTCTTCCGGACTCGTGAAGCGCCCCGGCTGAATGACCTGAGTAAGCAGGTCGCTCCGGACCTGCACCATATAGTCACGCAACTGACGCATACTCCACGGCTGAGCCAAGTGGCTTACGAACGCCAGGAAGATGCTGACAAGCAGGGCCAGGAACAAGAGAGGCCGCGCCGCTGTCCACACCTTAGAGCCCGACGCCGAAAGCACGATGAGTTCGCTGTCGGTATTGAGCCGGTTGAGCGTTTGCAGCGCCGCAATCAGGTAGGAGAAGGGGGCGATGATCGCCATCAGGTTCGGAATGGCCAGCGACGTCATCTTGATGAGCATCCAGGTATCCTGGCCTTGACTCGTGACGACGTTGAACTGGCGCAAAGCAAGCGCGATCCACACCACGCCCGTCAGCGAGATAAGGATCAGCAGGAACGCGCCCACCGCCTGCCGGAACACATATTTTGAGAAGATTCGCATGCGCTCGCCGTTCCCCTCCGGCCACGCCGGGTACGGCGTCCCCGATCGCCGATCCTCGCGTCTATACCCCGCGATATCGGGCTCCCATAGCACCGTGGCGGAATTTCGGCTGACGACCTCCGGACGTCTTAGAATCAGCTTTAAAAGACAAGACGTTAGCGTAGGATGGAGGCTTACGTGGAACCGACCGGGGTGAAATCTCGGCCTTGCCATGACGGGACGAAGCACTAAGCTGAGGCGCCCAGCCACTACTTTTTGCCCCCACCTTAGCCTCTCGTCGCGGCGACGCGTGGTGCGGACCGCGGATCGGCGTCTGTAGTCCCCGCCTGCCTAAAAAACGCGCGAACCCAACCGAATGGAGTTTTCCTGAATGTCAGATCGCTTTGAAGTTACCTTCGCGCCTCTCAGTGCCGATCCTGAGACGGTGACAGCCCTGTTGGCGGGGGAGGGTCTGGAACTCGGCTCGAAGGCCCGCGAACTCGATTCGAAATCGGCCGGGTCCGTCAGCAAGGCGGCGGCTGCCGCCGACTTCAAGGGCAAATACAAGACGACGATTGAAATTCTTGCTCCGGCAAAACTTGGAATCGACCGCTTGATCGTCGCCGGCCTCGGCAAGGACGGCGCACTTAGCGCTCAGCAATACGTCGATCTCGGCGGCGCCATTCTCGGAGCCATCCAGAACCGCAAGACATCGACCGCGAGCCTGATCGTCGATGTCGAAACGAGCGGCGACCATTCGGCTGAGCAGATCGCGGCCCTCATCGGGCAAGGCGCGCTTCTTCGCCACTACAACTTCAAAAAATATTTCACCAAAAAATCCGGGGATGACTCCGCAGCCGACAAGGACGGCATCAAGAAGCTCATCGTGCATGTCGCCCATCCGGATAAGGCAAAGGCTGCGTTCCATCCGCTGAAAGCCGTCGCCAACGGCGTCAACTTCGCCCGCGATCTCGTCAATGAACCGGCCAATGTCCTCGGCCCCGTCGAACTTGCCGAGAAGACGAAAGCGCTCGAAAAGCTCGGCGTCGAGGTCGAGATCCTCGACGTCAAAGCCATGGAAAAGCTCGGCATGGGCTCCCTTCTCTGCGTCGGGCAGGGAAGTGCGCGGCCGTCGCGCCTCGCGGTGATGGTGTGGAACGGCGCCAAGGGCTCGAAGAAGCAGAAGCCCGTGTGCTTCGTCGGCAAAGGCGTCGTGTTCGATACCGGTGGTATCTCGATCAAGGGCGCGGCCGGCATGGAGGACATGAAGGGCGACATGGGCGGCGCCGCGGCCGTCATCGGCACGATGTACGCGCTCGCGGAGCGCAAGGCGAACGTCAACGCCGTCGGCCTCGTCGGGTGCGTCGAGAACATGCCGTCCGGCAATGCGGTTCGCCCTGGCGACATCGTCAAGTCGATGTCGGGTCAGACGATCGAAGTCATCAACACGGATGCCGAGGGCCGTCTCGTCCTCGCCGACGTGCTCTGGTACGCGCAGGAGACCTACAAGCCGAAACTCGTCATCGATCTTGCGACGCTGACCGGCGCCATCATGATCGCGCTCGGCAAGGAGTACGCGGGCTTGTTCGCGAGCGACGACAAGCTCGCCGACGAACTGCTGTCTGCGTCGCGCTCGACCGGCGAGAAACTCTGGCGCATGCCGCTCGACAAGGCGTTCGACAAGATGATGGATTCGAAGAACGCCGACGTAAAGAACACCGGTGGCCGCTGGGGCGGCGCAGCGACGGCGGCGGCGTTCCTGCAGCGCTTCGTGCAGAAGGACGTGCCGTGGAGCCATATCGATCTCGCCGGCACGGCGATGGACGGCGCTCGCAACGACATCAACCAGAGCTGGGGCGCCGGCTGGGGCGTCCGGTTGCTCGACCGCTTCGTCGCTGACCATTACGAGAAAAGCGAAAAATAGAAACGGTGCCAGGCTGGCCGGGTGCATTCACAACCGGCCAGCTTCATTTTCGCGAAAGTTGTATTTAACTGATTTTAAACCTGCTCTATGTTTTAGTTTCCATAATATACATTATGCGAAATTAGCATTCAGGCGCTCCGAATGCTCTATCCGGCCGAGCATTGCGCTAGGATCCTTCGCGCAGCCGTGAGCCGCGATACCAGAACGGAAACGGCGCGCCCATGATCAGCATGACGAACGCCAGCACGGCATTGCGGATCGGACGCCGCTCGAAGTTCGTGCTCTCGATCGACAGATAGCCCGGCACGTCTTCCGCGTCAGCGATCAAGGCCGTCGCGTCATCGAGGTCCGCCTCGTCGACGAGAAACGAAATGCCGCCATACAGAATATTGCACGGCGGGCATTGCGAGATGAGATCCTTGCCCGCCAGCGCAAAGCGAATGCCGTGCGCTTCGAGCAGGCTTTCGATGACGATAGCCTCGGGCAGCATCAGCGTCGTATGCGCATGGACCAGTGGCATGAGTTGCCTCGACGGTGTTCACGTCCGCTTTTCGAGTGTTCGTATTCCTTCCGCGATCAGGACGGCATAAAGCGCCAGGACGAACCCCGACAGCATGTTGACGGAGACGACCGCGCCAATCGCCTGAGCCAACGACGGATCGAAGACCCAGGACAGCATTCGTACCACGATCTCATCGAAGCTTTGTTTTAGAAGGAACAGGAACTCGCTCGCCTGCTCCATCGATGGCCGCGCCGGAAGATCAAACGCGGCGCGTTTCGCGAGTTCCGTAATTCCCGGCGCCGGAAGAAACGTCAGTCCCGCCGAGAACATCAGTCCGAGCGG
>JAICLG010000003.1 GCA_025927515.1 Hyphomicrobium sp. | reverse complement strand
GGCCTGGGGACGTCATCTGGTTCCCGCCGGGCGAAAAGCATTGGCATGGAGCCGCCCCCGCGACGGGAATGACGCACTTCGCCATTCAGGAGGCGCTGGATGGCAAGGCCGTCGTTTGGATGGAGAAGGTCAGCGACGAGCATTATCGGCGTTAGGGGCCGGTCTGGAGGGCTGCCGATAACGTCATTCCCCCAGCCACGCCGGACTGACCTCGAAGATATTCGCATCCGGGTTCCGACTCATGTTGGATAGGCACTATCGCACGTGCCGTCGGGACCTTGCCTTGACTAGAACAATACATGAACATATAATTGAATTTAAACTTCAACTTGGCGTCGCACTGCGTTGGAAAGGAATGAGGTTTTGACCGAGCCGACGATCAGCTGTCCGAATTGCAAAACCGATATCCGGCTAACGGAGTCGCTCGCTGCGCCGTTAATCGCCGAGACGCGTCGCCGGTTTGAGCGGCAACTCGCCGATAAAGATCAGGACATCGCAGAGCGGGAAGCGGCGATCGGTGCCCAGCAATCGGCGTTGGCGAAAGAGAAGGCCGCTATCGAGGAAAAGATCGCGGAAAAGCTCGCGGCCGAGCGGACGCGCATTGCCTCGGAGGAGGCGCAGAAGGCGAAACTTCGCGCGGCGGACGACCTCAATGCAAAGGCGAAGGAGCTTGCCGAGCTTCACGAGCTTCTCAATGAACGCAACGAAAAGCTCGCTGAGGCGCAGAGAGCGCAGGCGGACTTCGTTCAGAAGACCAGGATGCTTGAAGACGAACGCCGGGCGATGGAGCTTACGATCCAGAAGAGGGTCAGCGAAAATCTCGATGGCGAACGCGCGAAGGCGAAGCTGGAAGCGGAGGAGGCGCTCAACCTACGCGTAGCTGAAAAAGACCAGCTCATCGCTTCCATGCAGAACACGATTTCCGACTTGAAGCGCAAAGCCGAGCAGGGCTCGCAGCAATTGCAAGGCGAAGTGCTTGAGCTCGAACTCGAGAACTTGTTGCGTGCCAAATTCCCGTTCGACAGTATCGAGCCGGTGCCCAAGGGAGAGTTCGGCGCAGATCTCATCCCACGCGTTACGGGTCCGTCCGGAAGAGCTGGCGGCTCAATCCTATGGGAAATGAAGCGGACGAAGAACTGGGGCGGCGACTGGATTGCAAAGCTCAAAGAAGATCAGCGGCGCGCCAAGGCCGATCTCGCGCTCATCGTCTCGACCGCCTTGCCGAAAGGTGTGCAAACGTTCGATCAGGTTGATGGCGTCTGGGTGACGGATTTTCGATGTGCTCTCCCGATCGCGTTCGCGCTTCGCCAGCTTCTGCTTGAGGTGGCAGCGGCGCGCGTGGCTGGCGAAGGTCAGCAGAGCAAGATGGAGCTCGTCTATGATTATCTGACGGGGCCGCGCTTTCGTCAGCGCGTCGGGGCTATCGTCGAGAAGTTCACGGAAATGCGGGCCGATCTCGATCGGGAGCGCAAGGCGATGACGAAGCTTTGGGCGAAGCGGGAAGGACAAATTGCAGGCGTGCTCGATGCGACGGCCGGCATGATCGGCGATCTGCAAGGCATCGCCGGAAAAGCACTGAAAGAGATCGAGGGCTTCGAGCTGCCGGGGATCGAAGACAACAGTGAGGATGGCGGCGAAGCGCTTGCGGCCGAGTAAGGGGCCGAGCGTTCCTTTGGCGAAGCGTTAGAACCGATAGCCGTATCTAAGGCCGATGCGGTCCATGCCTTCGTTATATTTCTGGGTGTAGGCGTTCGACATGTGCTCGAAATAAACCGAGACGTCGCTGTGCTGGTCGAGATGGTAGCCGATCTCGATGGGGATATGGAACAGGACGCGCGAGCCGAGCCACTTCTTGTCGGGATCCGAGTTCACGCCGCCGATTTCTCCGTCGTGGATGGCCGCGCCGAGGCCAAGCCCGAAGAACACGCCCGACGGAAGGTCGCCTTGCCAGCGGGCGTCGATGTAGCCGTCGCTGGTGTCGCCGCGTGTGTTGATCGAGCCGCCGATCACCGGGCGTATGGCGCCCCACGGCATCGCCCAGGCGGCTGCAAACTGGGCTTCGATATTGATGTCCGCCGCATTATGCTCGACCTGAAAGCCGCTCCATAAGTCGGGAACG
Source organism: Hyphomicrobium sp. (assembly GCA_025927515.1). GTDB lineage: Bacteria > Pseudomonadota > Alphaproteobacteria > Rhizobiales > Hyphomicrobiaceae > Hyphomicrobium_B. Next base: position 25,097 of record JAICLG010000003.1, on the reverse strand, counting down.
TCGTGGGCGAGGACGCCCACCTTCAGAGCATAGAGAAGGTCGTTCGCGGAGGCATCGTTGGCCAGGCTCGCGGCGAGAGCCACTGCGAGGCCAACGATGATCGCTGCGCGAGCCAAAAAATTCATTCTTTGCCAGGTTCCCCGAGGCGGACGCAACGTGTGCGCTTTTTTCTTGGAAGCGACAAGCTGGGCTGCTTGAAATTTCCGGAGGCGTGCGCGGCGGTCACAGGGGTTGTTCAGTCCGGTGATTTCGCGAGCCGTTCATGCTGCTGGCGTTCCCGTTTCAGCTGCTTTCCCCAGGCGTGGGCCAGCTGGAAAACGCGACGCTCATAGGCCCGCTCCTCCTTGGTGAGGCAGATGCAGCCGTAACAATAGCACGGACGGGCCCGTGCAAATGCGACCCGGAACAAGAGCCGGTTAGGCCGTTGGCGCGGGCGGTGGCGTCGGACGGAGACATACGTCATGGAGGGCAGCGGATCGTTTCGATGTTGGGTGGGCGAACTGCTTCTGTCGTAAACGGCTTGAATTTCGCCTTTGTTCCGTTTCGAGACCATCCCCTCCGCCGGCGATTCATTGAATAATTTCGCTATGCCATCCCGTTAATTGTCAATTTGCGCGGTTCTCGCCATATAAGGCGGCATGACTTCGGCTCAGCCCCTCCCTTTCGTCAAAATGAACGGCCTCGGTAACGAGATCGTCGTCGTCGATTTGCGCGCTAGCGCGAAGGTATTCACGGCGGCGGAAGTCGCTGCAATTGCGGCCGAGCGCATATCGCACTTCGACCAAATGATGGTTCTGCATGCACCAGCGACGAAGGGCACCGAGTCGTTCGTGCGGATCTATAATACGGATGGTTCGGAGGCCGGCGCGTGCGGCAACGGCATGCGTTGCGTCGGCTGGCTGCTCGCCAAGCACCTGGGCCGCGATCATTTCAAGGTCGAGACACGCGCTGGTATTCTCGACACCGTCGTGCGGGACCCCTCGTCCATCACGGTCGATATGGGTGAGCCGCGTTTCGGCTGGCAGGACATTCCCCTTGCCGAGGAGTTTCGCGATACGCGCACCATAGAGCTGCAGATCGGTCCGATCGATCGGCCGATCCTGCATTCACCGTCGGTCGTCAACGTTGGAAATCCGCACGCGATTTTCTGGGTCGATGACGTCGATGCGTTCGATCTGGCCCGCCTCGGGCCTTTGCTGGAAAATCATCCTGTCTTCCCCGAACGAGCGAACATCTCGCTCGCTCATGTCACGTCGCCGAATTCCATTCGGCTGAGAACGTGGGAGCGCGGCGCTGGGTTGACGCAGGCCTGCGGCTCAGCGGCCTGTGCGGCGGCGGTCACGGCTGCGCGTAAGCGCCTGACGGAGCGCAAGGTCAAGGTCACGCTTCCAGGGGGCCCGCTCACCGTCGAATGGAGTAATGATAATCATATATTAATGTCGGGGCCCGCCGAATTCGAATATGAGGGCGTCATAGACCTCTCGAAGCTCGCTCCAGCACCCGCGTGATGCGCACCGGGATCATGCGATGCCACGTCCTACCAAAAGTTTGAAACACGTCGATGTCCGAACCTGAAATCATTACGCTCGGCTGCCGGCTCAATGCCTACGAATCTGAGGTGATGCGCGGTCATGCGCGCGAGGCCGGACTCGACGACGCGGTGATCATCAATACCTGTGCGGTCACGAGCGAAGCCGTTCGGCAGGCTGCGCAGACCATCCGGCGTCTTCGTCGCGACAAGCCGCACGCCCGGATCATCGTCACCGGCTGCGCAGCACAGACGGAAGCGCAACGTTTTGCCGATATGCCGGAAGTCGATCACGTCGTCGGCAATGCCGAGAAGATGCACGCCGAAACATTTGCCGGATTATCCGTCGCGTCCAGCGCGCGCGTGCAGGTGAATGACATCATGGCGGTGCGCGAGCAGGCGCTGCACATGATTGACGGTTTTGGATCGCGAACGCGCGCCTACGTGCAAATTCAAAACGGCTGTGATCATCGTTGCACGTTTTGCATCATCCCGTTCGGGCGCGGGCCGTCGCGATCGGTGCCGGCGGGCGATGTCGTCACGCAGGTGCGCCGCCTCGTCGAGAACGGCTACGCAGAGATCGTGCTGACCGGCGTCGATATTACGTCCTACGGCCGCGATCTGCCGGGTGTTGCCACGCTCGGCAAGCTCGTGCGGCAGGTGTTGAAGCATGTGCCGGAGCTTTCTCGGCTGCGGCTATCTTCAATCGATCAGGTTGAGGCCGACGACGACTTGATGATTGCGCTCGGCGAAGAAGAACGGCTGATGCCGCATATGCATCTCTCGATGCAGGCGGGCGATGACATGACACTCAAACGCATGAAGCGCCGGCACAGCCGCCGGGATGCCGTCGCATTCTGCGAACGTGCGCGAACGTTGCGGCCCGATATTGTTTTCGGTGCCGATCTCATTGCAGGATTTCCAACAGAAACGGACGAGATGTTCGAGAATTCACTTCAAATCGTCGATGAATGCGGGCTCACGTACCTTCACGTCTTTCCGTTTTCGCCGCGCCAGGGCACGCCCGCCGCGCGCATGCCACAAGTGCGGGGAACTGTTATCAAAAAACGAGCGGCGGCCCTCCGCGCCAAGGGCGAGGCGGTGCTCGCCTCGTATCTTTCTCAGCAACAAGGGCGCGTCGTCGACGTTTTGATCGAGAGCGACGGCAAGGGACGCACGCCGCAATTCGCCGAAGTTGAAATGAGGGGCGAAGGCGCCGACGCCGCGGGCCGGATCGTTCGAACTCGCATCCTGGAAGCGGGATCGGCACGTTTGCTCGGTGAGGTTTGCGCGTGAGCGATAAGAACGAGAAGGGCAAAGGATTCTTTGCGCGCTTTCGCGGCGGTTCGGAGACGAAGCCTGCGCGGGATGAAACACCGGCGCAGCCTGAGCCTTCCGCAGTAGAGACGGAACCGGCGACGCCTGAAACCGAAACGCGATCCGGCGGCTGGTTTCAAAAGCTCAGGTCCGGTCTCGGCAAAACGTCAGCGAAGCTCACCTCTGGCATCACGGACCTTTTTGCCAAGCGTAAGCTCGATGCGGCGACCATCGACGATCTTGAAGATCTGCTCATTCAATCCGATCTCGGCATAGCCACGACGTCGCGTATTACGACGGCGATTGGCAAAAGCCGCTTCGAGAAGGGCATTTCGGCAGATGAGGTTCGTGGCATTCTCGCGACCGAGGTCGAACGGGTGTTGACGCCGGTTGCGAAGCCGCTTGTCATCGATCCGTCGCGCAAGCCCCATGTCATCATGATGGTCGGGGTCAACGGGACCGGGAAGACGACGACGATCGGCAAGCTGGCGCAGAAATTCAGAGCCGAAGGCAAGTCCGTGGTGCTCGCGGCCGGAGATACATTCCGCGCTGCGGCAATCGATCAGTTAAAAGTATGGGGCGAGCGCGCGGGGTGTCCAGTTGTCGCGCGCACGGTCGGGGAAGATGCTTCGGGGCTCGCATTCGATGCCCTAAAGCAGGCGCAAACAACTGGTGCAGATGTACTTTTGCTCGATACGGCGGGCCGGCTCCAGAATAAACAAGCCTTGATGGAAGAACTTGAAAAGGTCATACGCGTTTTAAAGAAACTGGATTCGACAGCACCCCACGACGTCATACTCGTGTTGGATGCAACCACAGGGCAGAACGCCCTGCAACAAGTCGAAGTCTTTCGTGACCGCGCCGGCGTTACAGGGTTGGTCATGACGAAGCTCGATGGTACGGCACGCGGCGGCATTCTGGTCGCGATAGCAGAAAAGTTTGGACTGCCGGTGCACGCGATAGGCGTTGGTGAAGGCGGCGAGGATTTGCAGCCGTTTGCTGCCGCTGAATTTGCGAACGCGATCGCCGGAACATGATGGGGCATGGAAATGACGAGGAGCCGAGGCCAGGAATGACTCAGGACGTCGACGTTGGGAGCGGTGCCCGGACGCGTGCAAGAAAACGATTCTATCCGTTCAATGCCGAGCAGACAGTCAACCTGCTGAGCGAATTCGGCCCGCTTGTCACGATGTTTGTCGTCAACGCGTTCTACGGCATCGAGGTCGGGACGTGGGCGCTCATCATTACCACGGGCATGGCCATTGCGGCGATGCTCTACATCTTCCGCCGGCCGCCGATCTTTCCGTTGATCGCATCGAGCGTGACTATCATTTTCGGCGCGCTGACGATCATCACGACGGATCCGATGTGGGTTCAGATCAAAGTGACGATCTTCAATACCCTGTTTGGCGTGTTCCTGGTTTCCGGCCTTTGGCTAAAGCATAACTTCTTCAAGTACGTGTTCGACAAGACGTTCCACTACACCGACGAAGGGTGGAACAAGTTCACGTGGAGCTTCGCGATCTTCTTCTTCCTGACGGCCGTCGCCAATGAATATGTGCGGCGAACATTTCATGACGAGGAATTTTACAGGCTGTTCGGACATGAAATGAGCGGCGTGAATATCTGGATCCTCTTCAAGGTCGCTATCGTGCTTCCGGTTTCCGGACTCTATGCTTGGGTCCTGACGCGCCTCATGCAGAAATATCGACTTCCCGATCCCGCGCACGACTGAGGCTTTTGATGTCGGACGAGAACAACGCACAGCAGGCGGAAGACGGCCCTCAATTCGATCGCAAGCAGATGATCAAGCTTGTGGTGGAGTTTGGACCGCTTCTGGTCTTCTTTTTCACCAATAGCCACTATGGGATATACACCGGAACCGGCGCGTTCATGGTGGCGACCGTCATCTCATTGATTGCGTCACAAATTTTACTCGGAAGAATCGCGATCATGCCTCTGATCACCAGCCTCTTCGTGCTGGTGTTCGGCGGCCTAACGCTGTGGTTGCAGGACGATCATTTCATCAAAATGAAGCCGACGATCGTCAATGGCTTTTTCGCGGCTATTTTATTCGGTGGACTGGCCACCAACCGAATATTTCTCAAGATCGTTTTCGGCGACGTCATGAAGCTTTCGGAAGAAGGCTGGCGTTTGCTGACGTTGCGCTGGGCGGTGTTCTTCGTTTTTCTTGCGGTGCTGAATGAAGTGATGTGGAGAGGCTTTTCGACGGATACCTGGGTAGCGTTCAAAGTCTTTGGGATTATGCCGATCACCTTTGTATTCGCGCTCGCACAGATCGGTCTTTTGAAGAAGTATGAAATTTCAACCTCAGAGAGTGGATGATCAAACCAGGCTTTTCTGCGACATCTATGTATGAATATTCAGCATACGCCTGATAATAATTGCTTTTACTAAATTTTTGGAAGTCTACAAACAATTTTGCTGGACTGAATGCTCTCACTCATGGTTTAGGGCGGCTACTTAAACTTCCGCACGAAGCGACTCGCCGCCTCGGACACTGTGCGCATCGCGCAGCATGCCGAGGCTTTCGTGTTCCTCTCGTGGGAAGATATGCGAGTGCATCAGGACACTGAATGGCAAGAGAATCAGCAAACAATCGCCTCGAGCGCTCCCCGCTCCATCTTTTACATAGAGCCGGGCAGTGTGCTTCCGAGATGTTCCAGATCGAGCTTGGCGGAGACGATCTCACCCCCCGGCAATACGCCATTTTGCTTACAGTCGCGCAGAACGAGGGACTGAGCCAGACGCAGCTGGTCGAGCTCACCGGCATCGATCGGTCCACGCTCGCTGATGTTGTGCGACGAATGCTCAAGAAGGGGCTTCTGCAACGACGGCGTACGCGCGAGGACGCGCGTGCTTATTCCGTCAAGCTCACGGATGAGGGCACGCGGGTCTTGAAGAGCCATGATCCGCTGGCGCGTCGTGTCGATGAGCGCATTCTGTCGAGCCTGCCGGGGCCGCAGCGTGATCGTTTCCTGCAGGACCTGAACGCGATCGTGCAGGCGCTGGCTCGTCTCAAAGAGAGAGACGCCGCAAAGCATTCAGGCTGACGTTTCCGCCAGCCTGAATGCTTTTGAAGCTTTATCTGCGATTGCGACCGGCGCTTATGCGGCGGCCTTCGGGACCAGCCGCTGATTGATGAGCGTTTCGGCGATCTGCACCGCATTGAGCGCCGCGCCCTTCAGCAAATTGTCGGACACGATCCACATCGCCAGCCCGTTCTCGACCGTCGAATCTTCGCGAATGCGCGAGACGAACGTCGAAAATTCACCGGCCGCTTCGACCGGCGTGATGTAGCCGCCGGGTTCGTGCTTATCGACGACCATGATGCCCGGTGCAGAGCGCAGGATATCGCGCGCTTCCTCGGGGCTTATTGGCTGCTCGAATTCGATGTTCACGGCCTCGGAATGGCCGACGAAGACCGGAACGCGCACGCACGTCGCCGTCAGACGGATTTTGGGGTCGAGGATTTTCTTGGTCTCGGCCAGCATCTTCCATTCCTCTTTCGTGTAGCCGTCTTCCATGAAGACGTCGATTTGAGGAATGCAGTTGAATGCGATCTGCTTCGGAAACTTCTTCGGCTCGACTTCCTGGCCAGGAACGTACTTGCCTTTGGTCTGGTGCCAAAGCTCGTCCATGGCGTCTTTGCCGGCGCCCGAAACGGACTGGTAGGTCGAAACGACGACGCGCTTGATCCGCGCTACGTCGTGAAGCGGCTTCAGGGCAACGACCAGCTGCGCCGTCGAGCAATTCGGATTGGCGATGATGTTCTTCTTGCCAAACCCGCGCACGGCGTCGCCGTTAACCTCGGGTACGACGAGAGGCACGTCCTGGTCGTAGCGCCAGCACGACGAGTTATCGATGACGATGGTGCCTTGCGCGCCGATGCGCGGTGACCACTCTTTCGAAATGGCAGAGCCCGCAGACATCAGGCAGAAATCGATCCCTGTGAAATCGAACGTTTCGAGATCGCGGCATTTGATAACCGTATCGCCGAAGGAGACTTCGGTACCGATCGAGCGGCGCGATGCCAACGCATAAAGCTCGCTGACCGGAAATTTCCGTTCGGCGAGCACGTTCAACATTTCGCGGCCTACGTTGCCGGTAGCGCCGACGATGGCGACCTTGTAGCCCATTCCATATCCTTGAATATTTGCCGGGGTTCGCGATCAGCGTCGGCCCGCGCGGCGGATGGTCCCAACGTGATGAGATACGCGGCTCGGCCATAAGTTGCAAGGTCGTCGGGCCGCTTCCTAATGTTGCGGGCACGCTCGGGTCACATTCTATTGACCATTCTTTGCTGTGATCGCGTTCGGTTCGGAATTCAGGCCCGCAATGTCCCCAAGCAAGCTCGTCTTGTTCGCCGCACTAGCTTTTAGCTTCACCGCCACTGTGCCGGTCCTGGCGGTTCAGTCGCGCCCGAAATGGCTTTCGGGGCCTGAGATTATGGCGCAGTTCAAAGGCACGACGATCGACGGGCGCTACGCCAGCGGCAAGGCGTTTACTGAGCGCTACGCAGCCGACGGACGGCTTTCCTATACCGAGCCCGGCCTGGCGCTTGGTGGACATTGGTCGGTGACGGAAGGTACGCTCTGCACGATCTATGATTACGACGCGACGGGCGGCTGCTACCGGGTCGCGCGTGTCGATGCCAATTGCTACGAATTCTATTTTGTCTCGCGCACCGAGGCGGCGGCCCCTGGACCCCCAGGCGGAGGAAAGCCGAGCTGGACCGCACGCGGCGCGCTGCAGGGCAAGCCCAGCGCGTGCAGGGACGCGCCGAGCGTTTAGGTTTTTTTGTCTCGAAGTCCCTCAGCTGCCCTTCGGGCATCCTCTCCCGTTCCGGGAGAGGAAAGAGGTTTGTCTTTCCCTTCTCCCTTGGGAGAAGGTGGCCGAAGGCCGGATGAGGGGCTTAGTCGACCTAGGCAGCCAATGCTTTGAGTTCCGTCTCGATGGCTTTGCCCATGTCGCCGGTGCCGACCTTGGTCATGCCGGGCTGCATGATGTCGCCGGTGCGTAAACCTTTGTCGAGAACGCGCGCGATGGCGGACTCAACGAGATCGGCTTCCTTGCCCATGTCGAAGGAATAACGCAGGGCCATGGCGAACGATGCGATCGTCGCGATTGGGTTGGCTAGGCCCTGACCCGCAATATCGGGGGCGGAGCCGTGGACGGGTTCGTAGAGAGCCTTGGGGCGGCCCGTTTTGGGATCGGGCGCGCCGAGCGATGCCGATGGCAGCATGCCGAGCGAGCCGGTCATCATCGCCGCTTCGTCGGATAGAACATCGCCGAACAGATTGTCGGTGACGATGACGTCGAATTGCTTGGGGTTGCGGATCAGCTGCATCGCGCAGTTGTCGGCCAGGATGTGTTCGAGCTTCACGTCCGGAGCATAAGACTTGTGCACCTCGGTTGCGGTCTGCTTCCACAGCACGCCGGTCCGCATGACGTTATGCTTTTCGGCCGAGTGCACGAGGTTGCGGCGCTTGCGGGCGAGGTCGAAAGCGACCTTGGTGATGCGCTCGATTTCGTGCGTCGTGTAAAGTTGCGTATCGACGGCGCGGCGTTCGCCGTTCTCCAGGGTCACGATTTCCTTCGGCTCGCCGAAGTAAACGCCACCCGTCAGTTCGCGCACGATCATGATGTCGAGGCCTTCGACGAGCTCGCGTTTGAGGCTCGATGCGTCGGCGAGCGCCGGATAGCAGATCGCGGGCCGCAGGTTAGCGAAAAGGTCAAGGTCTTTGCGCAGCCTCAGCAGTCCGGCTTCCGGGCGATGCTGGTAGGGGACGCTCGCCCACTTGGGACCGCCGACGGCGCCGAACATCACGGCATCGGCCTTTTGCGCCTTGGCCATCGCGGCGTCGGTAATCGCCACGCCGTGAGCATCGTAAGCTGCGCCGCCAACGAGATCGTGCTCGACATGGAAGCGCGCGGTATTGCTTTTGGTATTGAAGAAATTGATCAGCCGCTCGACCTCGGCGATCGTTTCGACGCCGATCCCGTCACCGGGCAGGAGCAAAAGCGAATGCGTGGTCATGAGGCGGTCATCCTTGGCCGAGGCGTTAGCAAATCTGTCGCGGGGAGTGCTAACGGTCCGGCCGCCGGGGAGCAAGCGCCTGCCTGCAAAAAGGCACTTTGGCGCAGAGGCGCTGGCGTGCCGTCCTCATGACAACCGGCGCGGGGATCAAGCCCCTCATCCGGCCTTCGGCCACCTTCTCCCGTCGGGAGAAGGAAAAGAGACAACGCAGCGGCGGTCTACCGCGGCGCGATATGACGGGATGAAACGAGATGAAAACGGGCGACCACGATTAGCACTCTTCTCTTCTCCCGGAATGGGAGAGGATGCCCGAAGGGCAGGTGAGGGACTTCGCAGCAGCTGTCGCGCGAGGACGCGCTTGCGAGGTTTGATCTTACATGATCCGGTCTTCGGGCGGCGCCGCAAGCGATCGCGGCGGCAGAAGATCCTTGCGATCGATGGCGCGTCCGTCAGCGCCGAGCCGATAGAGAATCGGCGCGCCGGTCGCCAACTCGCGCTCCAGAATTTCGTCTTTGTTCAGCCCTTCGAGGATCATCACCAGCGACCGCAGTGAATTGCCGTGCGCGGTGATGATGACGTTCTTGCTCTGGGCGATTTGCGGCCAGATGGCCTTGTCGTAATAAGGCCGCACGCGGGCCAGGGTGTCTTTGAGGCTTTCGCCGCCAGGAGGTGCGATGTCGTAGGATCGCCGCCAAAGCTGAACCTGCGATTCTCCCCATTTCTTGCGTGCTTCGTCCTTGTTGAGCCCGGACAGCTCCCCGTAGTCGCGCTCGTTCAAAGCGGGGTCGCGAATGATTGGTACGTCGGGCTGGTTCAACTCGGCGAGAATAATATCCAGCGTGTGCTGGGCGCGTTTCAGATTGCTGGTGAACGCGATGTCGAACTTCACGCGATGGTCGCGGATCATGCGGCCAGCGACGCGAGCTTCGATCAGCCCTTTCTCGGTCAAGTCGGGATTACGCCAGCCGGTGAACAGATTGAGTCTGTTCCACTCGCTCTCACCGTGGCGTACGAGCACGAGAATGTTGTCTGTCAGCGCGTCTGTCATGTCCTCGTCGATGCGTTTCCGGCGGCGCCGGGTGATCAGGTCATGCCGAGCACATCGGACATGTCGTAAAGGCCTGGAGCACGGTCTTTGGTCCAGATTGCGGCTTTAACGGCGCCTCGCGCAAAGATGCTGCGGTCGGTGGCGCGATGCGTAAGCTCGATGCGTTCTCCCTCGCCCGCGAAGATCACGGTGTGCTCGCCGACGACGCTACCGCCGCGAAGCGTCGCAAAGCCGATATCACCGGTCCGCCGCGGCCCGGTATGGCCGTCACGGGTGCGTACCGAATGCTCTCCAAGTGGAATGTCGCGGCCATCGGCGGCGGCTTCTCCCAACATCAATGCAGTGCCCGACGGTGCATCGACCTTCATGCGATGATGCATTTCAACAATTTCGATGTCGAAGTCGTTCCCCAGCGCGGCCGCGACTTGTCTCGTCAGCGCGACGAGCAGATTGACGCCAAGGCTCATGTTGCCGGCCTTGACGATCGCCGTTTTGCTTGCGGCGTCGGCAATGGCGGCCTCGGCGGCTGCATCGAAGCCGGTTGTCCCGATAATGTGGGCGGTGCCCGATTTGGCTGCCAACCGTGCGAACTCGACGCTTGCCTTGGGAACCGTGAAATCAACGATGGCGTCGGCGTCGGCGATGACGGCTGCGGCGTCGCTCGAGATCAACGCTCCCAGGCGTTCGAGCCCGGCCAGTTCGCCGGCATCCTTGCCGATGAGAGGCGACCCGGCAGTCTCGGTCGCGCCGCTCACCACGCATCCCGGCGTCGCTGCGATTGCAGAGATCAATTGGCGGCCCATACGGCCTGCCGCGCCCATGACGGCGATCTTCATCTCTTCTCCAAACGGTTCGTGGATCAGCAACCGGCGCGGCCGATATAGCAATGCCGTCAAAGGAGAGGAAGTGCAGAGAGACCGGAATCGCCCGGGCGCCGCGTGTGATGGTCAATACACTACGAAAATGATGGCGTTCAGCTCGCCTTGGCGAGCTGCAGAGCTTCGATGATGAAGGTTTTGGCCTCGTCGACGTGCCCCCAATGCTTGATCTTGACCCATTTGCCGGGTTCGAGGTCCTTATAGTGGGCGAAAAAGTGCTCGATCTGATCAACGGAGATCTTCGGCAGGTCGGTGTAGGTCGTCACCGCGTCGTAGCGCTTGGTCAGAGTGCTCGACGGCACGGCAATGATCTTTTCATCGCCACCGGCATTGTCCTCCATCACCAAAACGCCGACGGGGCGGCAATTGATAATCGCGCCCGGCACGATGGCGCGCGTGTTACAGACCAGAACGTCGATCGGATCGCCGTCGCGCGATAACGTATGAGGCACGAAACCGTAGTTTCCGGGATAGCGCATTGGCGTATAGAGAAAGCGGTCTACGACGAGTGCGCCGGATGCCTTGTCCATCTCGTATTTGATCGGCTCGCCGCCCACCGGAACTTCGATGACGACGTTGATGTCTTCCGGCGGATTGTTGCCGGGCTTGATTGCGTCAAGACGCATAGACAACCTCTAAGATAGATCGGATTTGGAAAAGACACTTGCCGCGAAACTGCGGGAGGCACAACGCCGCTTAGCCCGCACAGGGCGCGACATGTTTTGCGAGGGCCGCTCCGAGATGAGCAAAAGCCGCTATATCACCATTCGTATGCGATCCGCGTGTTAACCGATTTGCCAAATCGGACGCACGAGCGGCGGGTGGGTCTGCCTCCGCAACGCAGGTAGAAGGCGCGCGCTCTTTCATTTTCGGCCAGCGCCCAGACGATGAGACGTTCAAGCCCGAGGTTGTCGAGAGTTGCGCGGCAGGCCTCGAAAAGATGTTCGCCTATGCCGATCCCTTGATAGACCGGCGATAGATAGATCTCGTAGATTTCACCGGTATCGCGGCGTCCACCGCGTGCTCTGCCGCATGTGCCGTATCCGGCGACGTGCTCGCCGTGCAGAACGACCAGGAGATTATGTTCAGCCGCTATGGCGCGTCGCCACCAGGTGGTATCGCGACGCTGGATTTCATGTTCCAGGTGTTGGCCGGGCAGGATGCCGGTATACGCGAGACGCCATGAATCGCGGAAAATCCGGGCGAGCGCGGAAGCGTCACTCGGGCGGGCATTGCGTACGGATACTTCGAGACGCTGGTTCAACATTGGACCAGTCTAGCGCGAAGCGCACGAAAGCGCACCTATTCTCCGGCGATCAGAGCAAAATAAAAAGCGCGAGGCATCCGCCTCGCGCTGTGAGTTCTCAAAAGTGCCCCACTCAATCACTGCCAGCGGCAGCGTGATATCAGCTGACCGTTTTGAACTGTTCGAAAGACTTCGTCGTAGCGGCACCGACGGTCTCGAGCGCCTGCTTCGTTACCTTGTTCGAGAGTTCGAACAGCTCCTTCGACTGGGAACCGACGACCGCGAACTGCTGCTGCCAATAGTTGGCCTGGAGCCGGGCGATCTCGGGGAAGGTGCGCGCGCGGGCCATTGCCTGGGCGGCCTCAAATGCAGCTTCCGTATTTGCGAACGTGTTGGCGACGATCTTCTCGCCAATCGACTTGGCGCCCGCCTGGGTCGTCAACAGAACTTCCTCGGCGACCTTGGCATTGTCCTTAGCGAGGGCAGCGAACTTGTGATACGCGTCCCGCGATTTTGCGATGGCATCCTCGGCAAACGCGGAGATGTTTTCCGGAACCTTGGCGTCTTTGCCGGCCGTAAACATTTCCTGGGCCTGACGTGTGAAATCTTGAACTTGACGTGTGAAAGCATCATTCATGGGGGGACTCCTGAGATCTTAAAAACTGAAACGTGCTCTTAAATGCGGTCGGCGCTCGGTGTTGACCATTCCCGGCATATAAGCAGAAATTTTGTGCGTCGCAATATATTTTTGCTTCCCCTTGCGACGAATTGAGTATCCCTGGCGGCATAAAGCGCGGCTTTATGCCCCGAAAGAATACTAACTCAACCTTAATGGGCAGGTAAATACCCCTCCCTCTGTTCGCACTTGCGAAACCTACTTTTCGTCTTAGGGTTCCGCTGGAAGCTCTGGAAATACTTCGCGATAACGAAGGGCTTCGCTTTCGAACAGCACGTCGCGGCGCGTGAGCGGGCGGGCCAGCGCCAGGCCTTCCATTGTCCGGCATCGGGACAGGGCGACGTAAGTTTGGCCATGTACGAAAGTACCAGTGCCGAGATCGACGTAGACCTTATCGAGCGTCATGCCCTGGGCCTTGTGGATCGTCAGCGCCCATGCCAGCCGGAGCGGCAACTGTTTGAACGTTCCGGCGACGGTCTCGACAATTTTTTCTTCCGATTGATCGAAGGCGTAGCGGCGGTGCTCCCAGGCGACCGGCTCGACCTCGTGCTCCCGTGCTCCGATTTCGACGAACACCTGCTTGTCGGTCACACGCGAGACGCGCGCGATGGTGCCGTTGACCCATCGCTTGTCCGGGTCGTTGCGGAGCATCATCACCTTGGCGCCCGGTTTCAATTCGAGCGCCGGATCGGCCGGTTCGATGTGGGCGTTGAAATCGCCGGTGATGGTCGCGTTGAAACGGACGGGCCGCTCGGGCAGGGCGTCGAGATACCGGCCGTTGATCCGTTTCGCCGCCGCATTGGTGGTCGTCAGGATGACGTAGGGTTCGCCTTCGGACAGCGTGCGGATCGGACTGACCCGGGTGTTGATAAATGCCAGATCGGAATCGCTGACGTTGCCGTCGCGAACGGCATTTAGAACGCGGATGAGATCATCGTCGGTCTGCCGGAATATCTGGTCGAGTTCGAGGAGCGCGGTGCCGTTGCCCTCGCGGAGCGCGTCGATCAGAAAGAAAAACGGACTGCCGTGGGAGTCGATCAGGTGAGCCAACACTTCCGGATCCTGAACGACCGGTGGCAACTGATGGAGATCGGCAAAGAGGAGAACACGGGCGCCCCCGAACGGTTCGCGCGGACGGCCGCGGTTGACGCGCATTGCCTGATCGATGCCCCACATCAGGTCCGAGCGCACCATCGAGGCTTCGTCGATGACGAGAAACTCGAGCTGGCGCATGACCCGGCCGTTGCGGCTTCTTTTGATGTCGCTCGCTTGAATGAGCCGGGGCGGGAAACCGAAAAAAGAATGGATTGTCTGGCCGCCGATGTTGATGGCGGCGAGGCCCGTCGGCGCCAGCACGACCATGCGGTCGGCGTAGGCATCACGCAGAGCTTTGAGCAGCGTCGACTTCCCGGTACCGGCGCGACCGGTAACGAAGAGGTTGCCGCCGGGCCGTTCAAGGAACCGGGCCGCTCGCTCGAAGGCGGGTGTCGGAGTAACGCCCTTTGGCCAAATCACGGCGTTGCCTGTTTCCCGCGTCTTTCGCTTCGCCTCCACAAACCAAAGCCAGGGCATCAAGTCAATGGATGCGAAACGCACGCGATCCGGCTCAGATCGCGTACGTTTGGGTGTGTCGTGAAATGGGGCGTCTAATCGGCCGTGATGGAGAGCAATTTAAAATTCGAGTTGAACTTTAAATCGTAGTTCGCTCCGTCCTTGCATTTGGCGTCGTCAACTTCATACACGCCGGTAGCTTCTGTTTCTTTTTCCCACTTGCCGCCTTCGCAGCCCCATGCGGACGCGGCGGCCGTCGCTTTCGTTTGCTCTTCTTGCGAGAGTGGGGCGTCAGCAAATGCCGGCAGCGAAAGTGCGAATACGGCGCAAGTTACAAGGGCGAAGCGCTTCATTGGACTCTCCTATGTGGTTTCAGCAAATACCACGTAGGACCGCCGGAGTTCCCTTTCAACGTCGGGAAGAAATCTCGATCGTCTTCGGGAGCTAAGGCTTATGCCGCTCCGCTCGCACGTTCGGCTTCGCTCTTGCGGCTCTGGCGTTTGCGCTCATTCGGGTCGAGCCAGCGTTTACGTAGACGGATCGATTTGGGCGTCACCTCTACCAGTTCCTCGTCGGTGATGTAGCTCATCGCTTTTTCGAGTGTCAGGCGCATCGGCGGCGTGAGCAGCACCGCTTCGTCCTTGCCGGATGCGCGAACATTGGTCAGCTTCTTGCCCTTAACGACGTTGACTTCGAGGTCGTTGTCGCGCGTGTGCTCGCCGACGATCATGCCCTCGTAAACGCGATCCTGAGGGTTGATCATGAAGGGGCCGCGATCCTGCAAGTTGAAGATCGCGTAGGCGACGGCTTCGCCTGGGCTGTTGGAAATCAGCACGCCCGTACGCCGGCCGGCGATTTCACCCTTGAACGGCTTATAGGCATGAAACAGCTTGTTCATGATGCCCGTGCCGCGCGTATCGGACAGCAACTCGGATTGATAGCCGAGCAAGCCGCGGGTCGGAACGTGAAACACCATGCGCGTTCGTCCGCCGCCTGATGGCCGCATTTCGAGCAGATCGCCTTTGCGCTCGGACAGCTTCTGAACCACGACGCCGGTGTAGTTGTCGTCAACATCAATGATGACTTCTTCGACCGGCTCCAGGCGGGCACCGGTTTCGGGGTCGATTTCGAAGACGACTTTCGGGCGCGAAACGGTTAGCTCGAAGCCTTCGCGGCGCATGTTCTCGATCAGGATCGCAAGCTGAAGCTCGCCGCGGCCTGAGACGATGAAGCTGTCCTTATCTTCGTTTTCCTCGATACGGATGGCGATGTTGCGCTCGGCTTCCTTCAAGAGGCGATCGCGGATGACGCGGCTCTGAACCTTGTCGCCTTCCTGACCGGCGAACGGACCGTCGTTGATGCGGAACGTCATCGACAGGGTCGGCGGATCGACGGGCTGGGCGGGCAAAGGTTCGTTGACGGACGGATCGCAAAGCGTGTCGGCGACGTTCGCGAGACTCATGCCCGCGAGCGCGATGATATCGCCGGCGCCGGCGGATTCGACCGGCGTTCGTTCCAGGCCGTGGAAGGCGAGGACCTTCTGCACGCGGAAGTTTTCGAGCATCTTGCCTTCGCGGTCGAGGGCCTTCAGCGCCTGGTTCGGCTTGACGGTGCCCGATGTCACGCGGCCGGTCAGAATGCGGCCGAGAAACGGATCGGCGTCGAGCGTTGTCGCGAGCATGCGGAAGGGGCCATCGTCGACGGCCGGCGGCGGGACATGCTCAAGGATCAGATCGAACATCGGCGCGAGATTTTCTTGCGGGCCCGAAGGGTCGCGCGCCATCCAGCCGTTGCGGCCGGATCCGTAGAGGACGGGAAAATCGAGCTGTTCGTCGGTGGCGTCGAGATTGGCGAAGAGATCGAAAACT
Source organism: Hyphomicrobium sp. (assembly GCA_025927515.1). Lineage (GTDB taxonomy): Bacteria > Pseudomonadota > Alphaproteobacteria > Rhizobiales > Hyphomicrobiaceae > Hyphomicrobium_B. The sequence goes on along the minus strand of JAICLG010000003.1, from coordinate 8,924 downwards.
TCATTCAGAACGTCGAGATGGCGTTCGTCGGGCCGGTCGATCTTGTTGATGGCGACGATCGGGCGAAGGCCGCGCTTCAAAGCCTTGGAGACGACGAACTTGGTCTGCGGCAGCGGACCTTCGGAGGCGTCGACCAGCACGATGACGCCGTCAACCATGTTGAGGATGCGCTCGACCTCGCCGCCGAAGTCGGCGTGGCCGGGCGTGTCGACGATATTGATATGCGTGCCTTTCCATTCGACGCTCGTGCACTTGGCGAGAATGGTGATGCCGCGCTCGCGCTCCAAATCGTTGGAATCCATCGCCCGTTCGGCCACCTTCTGGTTTTCGCGGAAGGAGCCGGACTGTTTCAGGAGTTCATCGACAAGCGTCGTCTTGCCATGGTCGACGTGCGCGATGATCGCGATGTTGCGAAGTGCCATTTGAAACCTGGGTTGTTGGAAGCGTCGGCATCGCCTGCCGCGACGCAATATTGCCCGCCACGTAGCATGTTCGGGCGCCGGAGGGCTAGGGTGGGGGTTTTCGGCCGGGTGCGGCTTAACAGTCGAGGGGGTTACCTGGAGCCCTGTGGCGGCGCTTCCTCGGCGTTTCTGCTCTCTTCTTCAAGGGTTCGGAGCGTTGTCAGCAAGGCATCGATATCGGCTCGTGGTGGCGGTTCGCGTTCCAGGCTGCGGCGCTGCTGTTCCTGCATGACGAGCGCCGAAACGGCGGCACCCGGAACCTTGAGGCGGCGTGTTCCCGAAATCAGCAATGGGTGGTGGGGCTCTTCGAGATCCAGCTCTTCGAGGAAGGTTTCGCGGAGTGCCAAAAACGACTGGAGAATGGCGTCGCGAACGAGGGCTTTTTGTTCGGCCGTCGGCTCAGGATTGATCCGCGGGTCGAGGGTCTGCAAGGCCCGGCGCATGTCATGAAGGGGCGCGAACGGATACAACCCGGCCAGACCACCGGTTTCACCGGTATTGCGGTAAACGATGCGCATCGTGTCGATGGCTTCGGCGATTTTGTAGAACGCCGCGAGGTAATCGTCGGTCGCGAGATAGGGCTTCTCGCAGGTCGAGAGGAGGAGGGATTTCGTGCGCACGATATTGCGCCATTCCTCTTCGAGGCCTTTGACGAACTTCGATCGTTTCTGGAAAATATTCGAAATATACGCGGCGCCGCCGATCGCAATCAGGAGCGACATGTCCCGCGTGAAGTCATAGAGCTTGCTGGCGGCCGTGACGACGAACGGGGGCAGGCCCGAGATTTGGTCAGCAAATTTCAATGCGAGCAGGAGCAGAAGTACGATTGCCAGGATCCAATAGAGCCGGGCGAGTGTGCGGTTGACGGAAACGCGGGTCATCAGATCGGCCGTTCCGAAATTGGGCAAGCGGATTGTAGATCATGGAAGCTTCCGGCTTTGGTGGCCGGACGGCGACAGAGCGCGGCCGTTCGGCGGACTCGGCCAGCAAGATCGGGCCGAGATATGACCGGCCAGACCGGTTTTGGCAAATGGGCGGGCCGGCTCCAACGCGCAACGCTAAAGCTGCTCGGCATCCGCCGGTTGCTTCAGGATCGCCCAGTTGACGATGGCGATCTGGGCGCCGATGAGCGTCAGCACGAGATCGATGCGCAGGCCGGTAACGGCGGCCCAAAGGCCGACGGCGACGCCAAGTGCGGCAACGATCTTGGCGGCCGTGACCCGCGGCACAACGGTTCCCGCGATATCGCGATAGATGCGGCCGCCGTCGAGCGGAAAGGCAGGCAGCAGATTGAAGATCGCCATCGCCAGATTGATCCGCGCGAGCGTCATGGTCGCATAAAGGAGCCAGGGCTTGTCGGCGAGCCAATACGGGCGTTCGGTGAAGTTGAAGTGGCCGGAGTAGGTCACCTCGGGTGAGCCGAGCAGGTGCCAAAGGCCGAGGAAAAGCAGGGCATTCGCCAACGGGCCCGCGAACAAGATAATGATATTCGCCGCAGTCGACTGGGGTGCCTCGAGCATCCGCGCGTAGCCGTAGAAGCCGCCGACGAGGATTTCCCCGACGGGAACGCCGAATATCCGAGCGAGCGCCGTGTGGCCCAATTCGTGAAACAGAACCGAGAAGAACACGCCCGCGACGATCGCCGCGAAGGCTGGGCCTGCAATCGCGAGCGGCGCCTGCTGCAAGATGCCGATGAGAAACAGCGGCACCAGAATGAAGGTTACGTCGATCTTGACTGAAACGCTTCCGAGGCGGAACAGCTCCAGTCGCGGCGTGTCATCGAGAATGTTCATGCAGGCGAGCCTTCGGCATTGCGATGGGTTTCGTCAATGCCCAAGGCCCCCGAAGCGTCATTCTCCACGCCGGATTGCAAACTTGATAGAGTCCTTTGGAATATTGCTGATCTCAACCGTCACCGGGCCTGGACCGATGGCAAAGCGGACGGTTTTGCGCACGCCGTTACAATCCATTTTGCCGGAGTGCGCGGCGGACTTGATCGCTGTGCCATCCTGAATGACGTCGACCCAGCCGGCCATCGGCAGCGATACCTGATAGATGCCCGGATCCCCGACGCTGTCGAAGGTGACAAAGCCGCCGTAGTGGTCGCCGCTGTCGTTCTTCCGGCGGCTCGTTGGAGCGACGGGAAAGGAAATCTTGTCCATCGGGAGCAATGACAGCGAGATGGCCTTATCCGGCGGAGCCGATACTTTCGCGCCGGACGCGAGCGTTTCGCTATCAGCAGACGTCAGCCATTGCCGCTCCGTTGTGACCGACCATGCGAAGCTCTCGCAGCCACCCGTTTCAGCGGCGTGCGCGGAAAGCGGCAGCGCCAAGGCTGCCGCACACGCCGCCATATGCCAGGCATTGACGATTTTCATGTTATTCGACTGCCACCATGACGTCAGACGACTTTATGACTGCCGATGCCGTCATTCCCTTCACGAGGCCCAAATCATCGACCGATTCATTGGTAATCGACGCGGTGACGATCGCGCCACCAATGTCGATGCGAACGTGTGCCGTCGTTGCACCTTTGGCGATATCGACAACTTTACCCTTGAGAACGTTTCTCGCGCTGATTTTCATTTGGGCTGCTCTCCTTAGAAACGAGCCCGCAGGTTAGCAAAGAATTGCCGTCCTGACTCGGGAAAGCCTTCGGCGAAGGAATAATTTTGATCGAGCAAATTGATGCCGCCGATCGTCATCGATGTGTTTGGATTGAAGGCATACTCGGCCTGGAAATTTACGAGCGCGTACGCGCCGATATCGACGTAATTCGGCTTGCCGGTGTAGCCTCCGGTTTTATTGCAATTGCCGCTCGTCGTGGCGCCGCCGCTCGTCGTGACGAGCGTCGAACTGCAGCCGGTTACGAGCGCGGTGCGATCCGAGGCGAGTTCGACGCTCGGCGTAAATGTCAGCTTATCGCTGGCTCGCCACGCAAGATAGATGAACGCCTTGTGCCGCGGTGATCCTTCGATCTGAGACGCGGCGATGGCGTCCTGCTGAGCTGCGGAGGCATCTGACAATTCTTCCGCCGCCTCGCCGAAATTCAGATGGCGTTCGAGGTAGGTGTAATTGCCGCCGATGCGCACAGTGCGGGAGATGTCCCAATCGGCCGAAAGCTCGAAGCCGTAGTTGTAGCCATTGGCATTGTAGCCGACGATTGAGCTTTTACCGTTGGCGGCGGTGAACGCGTTTTGAATGCTGTCGTCGATATTGGAATAGAAGACGGCCGAGGAGACGTGAACGTTGCGGTAGAATATATCGCTGACGCCGATCTCGTAGTTTGTCGCGCGCTCGGGTCCGATGTCCGGATCCTGCATCTTTGAACCGAAACGCGTGCTGTAGCGATCGAACAACGTTGGGAAGCGCGTGCGGCTCGAAACGTCGGCGTGGACCTTGCCAGTGTCGCTGTAGCTATAAATGGCCGCGGTCTGCCAGTTCCAAGCGTCGGCGTACGGTTTGTCGAGGCCAGGATCGGCTTTCAACACCTCGTTCCTGTCGTAGCTCAAGCCGCCAACGATATCGAGGAAACGCGTAGCGTGGAACGTATTCTCCAGCGCGAACGACCACGTCTGTTCCGATTCGGTCGACTTCGGTCCGGCGCTGCTTACGAACGGTGCGTACGCCCGCGCCAATAGCGGGGCCGACGGTGCCTCCGTCTCCTCCGGCGCTGTATTCCGGCGGCGCGATCGCAGTGCCGTTGTCACCGGTGCCTTGCGCTGTCGTCGTGGATTTCTGAGCGGTGCCGCTCGCCTTGGCTTCGCCCGACGAAACCCGACGCGCGGCTCTACGCGCAATCGGTTCGTTCGGCGAGCTTATGACGACGGGCGGGAGAACGGCTGCTTCTTCCGCGGTCACGTTGCCGCCCGGGGTCGGCGGTTCCTGTGCATTTGCGTCTGAAATTTGCCAGCCGACGGCGCACGCGGCCGCTGCTGCGACCACAACCAGTTTCGACATCGAAATTGCCCCTACGTCTCCTAGCGGGTGCCCCCCGAACGCACGATATAGTTACACAACTATATCATGCGGCAACCGCGTATTTTGATTTGTGTAGAGAGTGTTGCTTAATTCAGCGCGCATTTCATCGCGCACGCAAATTCAGCAGCGCGCGGCAATCCGATAGTCGGGATCTATTAGATTATACTTTTCGCATAGAGGTCAGTGCGGCGGTCGCGGAAAAATCCCCAATCAGCGCGATAGCTCTCGATCTCATTGAGATCGAATGAACGAACAAGCACGCCTTCGTCCGTGGCGCCGAACTTCTCGACAAGCTCACCGCGGTGATCGGTGATGAAGGAGTGGCCGTAAAATTTCTGCTCGGCACCGTCGTTATCTTCGAGTCCGATGCGGTTGGCAGCAACGATCGGGACGGCGTTGGAGACGGCGTGGCCTTGCATCGCGCGCTGCCATTGCAGGTGCGTGTCGAGCGCCGCGTCGTAGGGTTCGGAACCGATGGCAGTCGGATAAAAAAGAATTTCTGCGCCCTGAAGCACCATGGCGCGCGCGCTTTCGGGGTACCACTGGTCCCAGCAGATCCCGACGCCGATGCGGCCGTACTTCGTTGCCCAGGTTTTGAAGCCGGTGTCACCGGGACGGAAATAGTATTTTTCCTGATAGCCCGGACCATCGGGGATATGGCTCTTGCGATAGACGCCGAGGATCTCGCCGTCGGCGTCGGCAATCGCGATGCTGTTGTAGTAGCGCGGCCCGTCCTTTTCGAAAAACGAGATCGGGACCACGATGCGAAGTTCTTTCGCGACTTTTTTCAGCGCGAGGACGCAGGGGTGCTCATTGACCGGATGTGCTGTCGCGAACCACTTCGGGTCCTGGCGCGTGCAGAAATAGATGCCTTGGAACAGCTCTGACGGCAAAACAATCTCCGCGCCTTGCTTCGCGGCTTCGCGAACAAGAGCTTCGGTTTTGGCGATATTGGTTTTGAGGTCGTGGCCATAAGACGTCTGAATGGCGCCGACGGTGACCGATCGGTTCGGCTTCGACATCAGGCCGGCTCCTGTTGTGTGATGCAGTGAAACGATCCGCCGCCCGCATCGCCGCAGCCGAGCAGGCCGCGTGACGATACGCCGACAACCGCGCGGCCTGGGAAGACCTCTTGCAACGCTTGCAGCGCATCGGATTCGGTCGCAGTCCCGTAGATCGGCACGACCACGACGCCGTTGGCGATGATGAAATTCATATGCGAAGCAGGTGAAACTTCGCCCAATGCGTTGTGGTAGAGGCCGACGCCGGGAATGCGGATGACATCGAGCTTGCGGCCCGCGGCATCGGTTTCGCGTGCGAGCGTTTCCGCGATGGCGTCGAGCGTTGCGGCGTTCGGGTCGTCGGGTCCGGCAGGTGCTTGGCAGACGACGCGGCCCGGCGCAACGAAGCGCGCGATGTTGTCGACGTGGCCGTCGGTGTGGTCGTTCTTCAGGCCTTCGTCGATCCAGATGATCTTGCGGGCACCGAAGGCTTCGCGAAGTGCGGCTTCCGCCGCTTCTTTCGTCCAGCCATTGCGGTTGGGATTGAGCAGCGTCTGCCGCGTCGTCAGGATCGTGCCTTCGCCGTCATGATCGACGGCGCCGCCTTCGAGCACGAAATCGAAGCGGCGGATCGGCGTCTTGGCGAGACCGGCAATGTCGTCGCCGACCGTTGCGTCATCGGGCAGGTCGTACTTGCCGCCCCAGCTGTTGGTTTTGAAGCGTAGCGCGACGGCGCCCGATGCGGCGTTGGCGAAGATCGGCCCGGTATCCCGCAGCCAGATGTCACCGTACTTCGCCGGGATGACCTCGGCGACGTCGACGGGCAATGCGGCGCGTGCGGAAGCTTCGGCTTCCGCACCGTTGGCGAGCAGGCGGACTTTGTTGCCGGCGACGCTAAGTGCGCGCACAAGCGCCGCCACGTCCCGGCGCGGCGACTCGAGATCGCCGTTCCATTCGGGGGCATTGGCGGGCCACGCCGTCCAGATCGCCTTTTGCGGCGCCCATTCGGCCGGTGTCGTGATCGAGGTGCGGGTGGTCGCCATCGTATTGGATTTATCGTGCATCGCTCTGTCAAAACCGTTGTGCGCAGCCGTCCCGCGCGAAACCGCCATGTCGTGGACGGAGTGCCTGGAGTCAAGGGTAAGCTTATCTCACGTCAACGCGATAGCGTGACGGCGGCCGTCAAAATGTTAACGGCGCGAAAACATGGAGCCGAGCAACGCGACGATGATCGCGGCCGGAATGACGATCATGGCGATAGCGCCAAGGGTCACCGCCAGGCCGAGCATGACGAAGACGAGGATGGCCAGCACCAGCATCGCGGCCACGAACACGACGGCCCGAACGAGCCATTCGCGCCATCCGGTGATGACCGTCGTGCGTCCGTTCCTCGTGATGACGATCATAGCCGACTCCTGGTGGTTCAGGCTTTGGCGGTCCTACATCGGGCTAGCTTTTGTTTCGGCTTCCGAGGGTTCTCAGCCGCAGCGCGTTGAGCTTGATGAAGCCCTGCGCGTCCTTCTGGTCGTAGGCGCCCTTGTCATCCTCGAAGGTGACGAGCGTCGGCGAATAGAGCGATTTCGAGCTTTCGCGGCCGACGACGATGACATTGCCCTTATAGAGTTCGAGCGTGACTTCGCCCTCGACGTGCTCCTGGCTCTTGTCGATCAGCGCCTGCAGCATTTCGCGCTCCGGCGCGTACCAGAAGCCGTTGTAAATCAGCTCGGCATACCGCGGCATGATCTCGTCCTTGAGGTGCGCGGCACCGCGGTCGAGTGTGATGCTCTCTATTGCGCGATGCGCCGCAAGCAGGATCGTGCCGCCAGGCGTCTCATAGACGCCACGCGATTTCATGCCGACGAAGCGGTTCTCGACGAGGTCGATGCGGCCGATGCCGTTGTTGCGGCCAAGATCGTTCAGAGCTTTCAGCATGGTCGCGGGCGAAAGCTTCTTGCCATCGAGCGTGACAGCGTCGCCTTTCTCGAAGCCGATCTTGATCGTCGTCACCTTGTCGGGCGCGGCCATCGGGGAAATCGTGCGCTGATAGACGATCTCCGGAGCCTTCCTCGCGGGATCTTCCAGGACTTTGCCCTCGGACGAGGAATGCAGCAGGTTGGCGTCGACGGAGAAAGGCGACTCGCCTTCCTTGTCCTTCGCGACCGGGATTTGATGCTCGCGCGCGAACTTCAAAAGCTCCTCGCGGCCCTTGAACGTCCACTCACGCCAGGGCGCAACGATCTTGATGCCGGGTTCGAGCGCATAATAGCCAAGCTCGAAACGGACCTGGTCGTTGCCCTTGCCGGTCGCGCCATGACACACGGCGTCGGCGCCGACTTTCTTCGCAATTTCGATCTGCTTCTTGGCGATCAGCGGGCGCGCGATCGAGGTGCCGAGCAGATAGACGCCCTCATAGACGGTGTTGGCGCGGAACATCGGATAGACGAAATCGCGGACGAACTCCTCGCGCAGATCCTCGACGAAGATGTTCTCAGGCTTGATGCCGAGCATCAGCGCCTTTTTGCGCGCCGGTTCCAATTCTTCGCCCTGACCGAGATCGGCGGTGAACGTCACCACTTCGGCGCCGTAGGTCTCCTGCAGCCATTTCAGAATGATCGACGTGTCGAGGCCGCCCGAATAGGCGAGAACGACTTTCTTGACGGACTTAGGCGCGGCGCTCATGCGGGGCTGCTTTCGAAAATTTGTGGGTTCAGGTGGAAAACGCGCAGCACTATAGGGGTGACGACGCTCCCGGCAAGAGCGCCCGAAGCGGCAACGCGACACGCCGCTCTGCTGTTCAGTATGACGCTTTAACGAAGGTAGGGGCCCGATGAAACCGAATGTCGTCTTCTGGTACGAATTTGCTTCGACTTACTCGTATCTCTCAGTGATGCGGATCGATGCCGAGGCGCAACGCGCGGGCGTCGCGGTCGAGTGGCGGCCGTTCCTGCTCGGCCCGATCTTCAAGGAGAATGGCTGGACGACGTCGCCGTTCAATCTTTATCCCGCCAAAGGCCGCTATATGGTGCGCGATATCGTCAGGATCGCGGCTGCGAGAGGGTTGAGCTTTCGCATGCCAGAGACGTTTCCGGCCAATGGTCTCAAGGCCGCGCGGCTGGCGATCGCCGCTCAGAGGTTCGCGGCGACGGAGTCTTTCACGCGCGCTGTTTTCGAAGCGCAATTCGCCTTGGGACGGGACATTTCAAGCGATGAGGTTTTGTCGGAATGCCTGACGAACGCCGGCCTCGATCCAGTGCCGATGTGGGCCGCAAGTTCGGAAGAGGCCGTAAAGACAACGCTCAAGCGCAATACCGACGCGGCGCAGGCCTTGGGTATTTTCGGAGCCCCCAGTTTCACGACTGAGGACAAAGAGTTTTTTTGGGGCGATGACCGGCTGGAACAGGCAATCGGCTGGGCCCTTGATGCGCCACAGCGCGGCTCGGCCGTCGGTTAAAGCTCGGGTATTTTCCGCCACGGTAAATCT
>JAICLG010000135.1 GCA_025927515.1 Hyphomicrobium sp. | reverse complement strand
GTCAGTGAAACCGATGTCCAAGACATCCGCTCGAGCATGCGCGCGCGCCAACTGACACGGGAGGATCTCAAGAAGATTCCGGTCGAAGTCGGCTTGCAGAGCGAGAAGGGCTATCCGCACAAAGGTACGCTCGATTACGCAGCGCCGAGCATCACGGCTGCGACGGGCACGCTGATGGTGCGCGGCGTCCTGCCGAACAATGACCACGCGCTCCTGCCCGGATATTTCGTGCGCGTGCGCGTGCCGAGGTCCGAGCAGCCCGACACGTTGCTGGTGCCGGATCGCGTCATCGGCAGCGATCAGAGCGGACGCTACGTGCTCATCGCCAACAAGAATAACGAAATCGAACAACGCAAGGTCGAGCTTGGTCAGCAAGTCGGCGATCTGCGCGCCATCAAAAATGGTCTGAAGCCTGATGACCGAGTCGTCATTTCGGATTTGATGATGGTTGTGCCCGGCCAGAAAATCGAGCCGGTCGATGCAAAGATCGCCGCCCCGCCGCCCCCCGAAGCCGCGCCATGATCTCCAAATTTTTCATCGAAAGACCGGTTCTCGCCAACGTCATCGCAATTTTGATGGTCGTGATCGGCGCTGTTTCTCTGCTTCGTCTGCCGGTTGCGCAATACCCCGACGTCGTGCCGCCGACCGTGCAGGTCACGACGCGCTATCCGGGCGCCAGCGCGCGCACCGTCATCGATACCGTCGCATTGCCGATCGAGCAGCAGGTGAACGGCGTCGAGCACATGCTCTACATGCAATCCTATGCGGCTTCCGACGGCAGCTATACGCTGACGGTCACCTTCGACATCGGCACCGATCTCAATAACGCTCAGGTGCTGGTGCAGAACCGCGTCTCCGCCGCCATGGCCGGACTTCCGCAAGCGGTGCAGGTGCAGGGCGTCGTCGTCCAGAAGAAATCGACGTCGATCCTGCAGATCGTGACGCTGACCTCGCCTGATGACCGGTTCGACAGCCTTTATCTCAGCAACTACGCGACGATCAAACTGAAGGACGAGATTTCGCGATTACCCGGCGTCGGCAACGTCAACGTCTTCGGGGCCGGGCAGTATTCGATGCGGGTCTGGCTCGATCCGGAAAAGATGCAGGCGCGCGGGCTCAACGCGCAGGACGTGATCTCGGCTCTGCAACAGCAAAGCGAGCAGGTCACCGCTGGCCAGATCGGCATGCCCCCTGCCGGGAAGAACCAGGCGTTCCAGTACACGGTCGACGTTTCGAGCCGCTTCGATGACCCCGCCCAGTTCGCCAACGTCGTCGTCAAAACCGGCACCAACGGCGACCTGACGCGCTTGCACGATGTCGGTCGCGTCGAGCTCGGAGCCCAGACATACGCGCAGGTCTTCAATCTCAACGGCAAGCAGGCGGCGGGCCTCGCGATATTCCTGTCGCCTGGGGCGAACGCGCTCAACGTCGCGAACGAAGTTTCCGCGAAGATGAAGACCCTTGCGAAGGAGTTTCCGCAAGGCGTCGCCTATTCCATTCCGTTCGATACGACGGTCTTCGTACAGCAGGCGATCGACGAAGTTTACAAGACGCTGATCGAGGCCGCCGTCCTGGTGCTGATCGTCATCCTGATCTTCTTGCAGGATTGGCGTGCCATGCTCGTGCCAGCAACGACCGTCCCGGTGACGATCATCGGCGCCTTCGCTGCAATGGCGGCGATGGGCTTCTCAGTCAACCTCTCGACCTTGTTTGCGATCGTGCTGGCGATCGGCATCGTTGTCGATGACGCGATCGTGGTCGTCGAAGGCGCCGCCCATAATATCGAAAAGGGCATGTCCGGCCACGACGCAGCCATCGCCGCGATGAACGCCCTGATGGGCCCGATCATCGGTATCACGCTCGTCTTGATGGCGGTGTTTCTCCCGGCGTCCTTCTTGCCGGGATTGACGGGGCAGATGTACGCGCAGTTCGCGCTCGTCATCGCCGCGACCGCTCTCATCAGCGCCATCAACGCCGCGACCCTGAAGCCGACGCAATGCGCACTATGGCTACGCCGTCCAGTTCCGCCTGAGCAGCGCAACGCCTTCTATCGCGGCTTCAATGCCGTCTACGGACGTCTGGAGAACAAGTACGCCGGCCTTATCGGCTCGATGGTTCACCACAGCGGGCTGATGGCTCTCATCGCAGCAGCAATTATCGCGGGCTCGATCTACGGCATGACGCGTGTCGCGACCGGCTTCCTGCCGATCGAAGACCAAGGTTATCTTCTCGCCGCCGTTCAGCTTCCGGATGGGGCTTCTCTCGGGCGCACGCAGAAATCGCTCGAACAGGTCGAGCAGATCGCGAACAAGGTTCCTGGCGTCGAGCGCGTGATCACGATCGCGGGCATCTCCGCGCTCGACAACAGCGCCTCGCTCGCCAACGCCGGCGTCGCCTACATCATGCTGAAAGACTGGAGCGAGCGCGGCAAGGGCCAGGACCTGCTGTCACTCTATACCGGCCTCAACGCCAAGCTCGCCGCCATCCCGGATGGCAGCGTTTTGGTGCTGCCGCCGCCCCCCATCCAGGGCATCGGCAACGCCGGCGGCTTCACGATGCAGATCGAGTTGCGCGACAGCAGCTTCGATCTTTCGAAGCTCGAAAGCGCAACGAATGCTGTGGTTCGCGCCGCTGCCACGCAATCAAGCATCCAGCGCGTGTCGACGCCGTTCCGCGCTGCTGCTCCCCAATACAAGGTCACCATCGACCGCGAAAAGGTGCAGACGCTGCTTCTGACGACAGATCAGGTCTTCCAGACGCTCGCGAGCTATCTCGGGTCGAGCTACGTCGATCAGTTCAACAAGTTCGGACGCGTCTTCCAGATCTACGTCCAGGGCGACACGCAATTCCGCATGAGCCCGAACGACATCCTCAATCTCAAGGTGCGCAACCAGAACGGCGACATGATCCCGCTCGGCACCGTTCTGACGATCACGCCATCCATCGGGCCGTCGCTCATCAGCCTTTATAATCTCTATCCCTCGGCGACCGTCGTCGGCGTTCCGGCGAAAGGTTTTTCATCCGGCGACGCCATGAGCCTCATGGACCAGATCACGGCCAAAACGTTGCCGCCCGGCGTCGGCGCGTCGTGGACGGCGCTCTCCTATCAGGAAAAACTCGTCGGCGGCCAGATCTACTATGTCTTCGCGCTGGCGATGCTGCTCGTCTATCTCGTGCTCGCCGGACAATACGAGAGCTGGTATGCGCCCTTGTCGATCTTGTTCGCCGTTCCGTTGTCGCTGATCGGCCCCGTCGCGGTCATGCTCGGATTGCGCATCGACAATAATCTTTACGTCCAGATCGGTCTCGTGCTGTTGATCGCCCTTTCGGCCAAGAACGCCATCCTGATTGTCGAGGTGGCGCGAGAGCTTCGCGCCGAGGGCAAATCGATCATGGAGTCGGCAGTAGAAGCAGCGCGGGCTCGTTTCCGCCCGATCCTGATGACGTCGTTTGCGTTCATTCTGGGCGTCGCACCGCTGGTGCTCGCGACGGGAGCCGGCGCATCCGCGCGTAAATCGATCGGCATCACCGTCTTCAGCGGCATGATCGCATCGACATGCCTTGCCGTGCTGTTCGTGCCGTCGTTCTTCGTCGTCATTCAGCGGTTCGAGGAATGGCGCAAATCGAAGGCAAGTGCGAAAACCGCCGCCGCCACACCGCCGTCCGCCTGACTCTGAAAATGTCCAAATAAAAACGGGACCGGAGACCGGTCCCGCAAAATGAATCATCGCGCTTCGATGCTTACGCGTGATGATGAGCGTGCGGAATGCCTTTCTGGCAGATCAGGTCGTGGAGCTCGCCAGCCGCATACATCTCGCGCATGATATCGCAACCGCCGACGAACTCGCCCTTGATGTAGAGCTGCGGGATGGTCGGCCAATTGGAAAACGCTTTGATGCCGTCGCGCACGCCCTGATCGTCGAGAACGTTCACGTCCTTGAACGGTACGCCGAGATGCTCGAGGATCTTCGCCGCCGTCGCCGAGAACCCGCATTGCGGAAACTGCTTCGTGCCCTTCATGAAAAGCACGACATCGTTGGTGGCGATCGTGTCGGCGATCTTCTGATGAACTGGGTCGGATGCCGTGTCTTGAGCCATGTGTGAAACTCCTGAATGAGCCCCGGGGTCACGCCGCAGCGGCGCGCCGTTTCAGTCGAGATGTGGGCGAGACGGGCGGCGAAGTCAATCAGCCGCCGCTGCGGTTGTGAGCTGCAGGGCGTGCAAAACATCGCCCATCCGGCCTCCAAGTGCATCGTAGACCATCTGATGCTGCTGCACGCGGCTTTTACCCTTGAAGGCTGCCGAGACCACATGCGCGGCCCAGTGGTCGTTGTCCCCGGCAAGGTCCTTTAATTCGATCCTGGCGTCGGGGAACTTGGCTTTAATCATCCGCTCGATTTCGGTTGCGGGCATCGGCATGAAAGGGCTCCGGGTTTGTCGTGGTGCAAAGGAAATCTATGCCCCGGTCAATCAGACGAGGCAAGCTCTGCGATAAGGTATTCTTATTAAATTCTCACGTGATTGCGATTGGACGTTATCGCCTCGGATCGCTACATTCTTCTCTAGGGAACGTAATGTTCCTGGAGTCTAATGGAGGACACCATGAAGACCTGGACGAAGCCCGCAGTTCGCGAGCAGGAAGTTGGCCTCGAAGTGACATCGTACCTTCCGGCCGAGATCGACCTCATCTAAGGCGATTTTCTTCTGAAGTATGCGACGCGGTGGCAGGCAATCTGCTGCCGCGTTTTCGTATGAAGACGCCCGCCGATGTAAGTTGGCGGGCGTCTGTTTATCGCGAGCTTTGATAAAGCCTCACTCTTCGCAATCGACGGTGACTTTCACCCACGGCAAATCGATCTTGCATTTGCCGGACTTGGTTTTTGTGAAGACCTTGCCCAGGCCGAGGCTGTCGAGCTTCACTTCTAGATCAGAGCTTCCCCCATTGTCGGCCGACGCTGTTTTGTCGTCGGGAGCGGGCTCTTTCGCAGCGTCCTGCGCGGGTGCCGCCGGGGCAGGGGCCGCTTGCGGTTTTGTCGTGTCGTTGGCGCCGTTGGCCGGCGAGTCGGTCTGCGCAGCATCATTTGAACCCGATGCGGCGGGTGTCGCAGGCGACGACTTCGGCGTCAATGTCGTCGTCGGGCCGGGAGCAGCGGTCGCGACTTGAGCATTCGCCGCCGGTTTCGCGTCGGCCTTCGCAGTCGCCAAATTTGCGCCGTTCTTTGTATCGATCTTCGACGCAGTCTTTGTATTGTCTGCAGGCGCGGCCACGGGCTTGCCCGACCTGGCTTCCGTTTGGCCACAGAGTTGAAGGTTCTGCGGCGCGCGCGTCCAAATCATCGTCTTCGATAAAAATTTAAAGCCCGCGTAACCGGTGACCCGCAGCGTGCCGTTATCGAGAGGCGTCAGCTCGACGCTGTACTTGCGGCCTTTCTCCGGCGAATAAATCCAGCCGTTGTCCCAATGGCCGCCGCCGACCGGCGCAACGTTGCCGATGATCTGCTTGCCGCAACCGTTGGCGTCCGCGGCGTTCCTCACCCAGACGACGTTGCCGCAAAGCGCGTCGCCGCAATGCTTGATTTCGATGGCGCCACGGCCCGTATCGTTCATCCAGATGCCGGTTGGATCGGAAGCAGCTGACGCGCTTTCGAACGCCGCCGGCGCCAAACTGAACACGGCGATTGCGGATGCCATAACTTTCATTCCGCGCATGATACGATCCTTTGAATAACGCGACTGCTGTACTCTTGGTGGTCCGATATTGCCTATTGCTTCTGTCCCGCAGGGAACACGGCGCGAAATTCCGCCGGTTTTGACCACCGTTTAACTTACGCTCCCAACATCATCGCAATGAATTTTGTCATCGGTGAAACGAACGCGAAGCGCCTGCCGTAGACACACTTGCAGCTTGAGAGGGCTCCATTTCCTTGGATCCCTTTCGTCTCGTACCGGTCAATTCCAACTCGTTCCAATATGGAGACGTTCCGATGATGAAGCCATTTCTGGCAGCGATGATGCTTGCCCTATCCGCCTCGATCGCAATCGCTGACGACGGCAATATTACGACCAAAGCCATGCACGATCATCCTGGCACAATGGGCGGGTCGACTTCAAATGCGACAGCAAAGCCCAACTCGGGCTCGCTCTCCGAGAAGCAGATGCAGAATGAACCCGGTGTGAACAGCGATACCACCGGAATGACGGCCACGCCGAATGCGAAGCCTGCTGACGGTTCCCTCGCCGGTGAGGAAATGCACGACAATCCCGGCGCGAGCAAATGACGCACGGACTGAGACGATGAAACGACAGGAGGAAGCGCGTTTTCAGGCGCAGCTTCCTCTTTATCTCGAAAAGGTCACAGTTCGCTTTGCCGTCACAAGAAGCTCAAAGATCTCGCCGCGTGCGGCCTGGAGAGACGATGAGCTTCGCTTCGCAAGCGGCGCTATTTCACGCCGAGCAATTCGACATCGAACATCAGCGTAGCGTTCGGCGGGATGACGCCGCCCGCGCCGCGTGCACCATAGCCAAGCTCGGGTGGAATGATCAGCGTGCGTTTTCCGCCGACCTTCATCGTCGCGACGCCTTCGTCCCAACCCTTGATGACGCGCCCCATGCCGAGCGGAAATTCGAACGGATTGCCGCGATCGAGCGATGAGTCGAACTTCGCGCCTTTCTTGCCGTCCTTATAAAGCCAGCCCGTGTAGTGCATGACGCACGTCTGCCCCGTCTTGGGCGTTACACCAGTGCCGACAACGGTGTCTTCATACTGCAGGCCGGAAGCGGTGGTGGTCATTTGAGATCCTTGAGTTTGTGCGAGGGTTGGATTGTTCGCCAGGAAGGCTCCGCTTGCTGCGAAAGCTGCGGCAAAGATGATCATCTTCAGAAAGTGTGCGCGTCGCATCGCGGTTCCTCTTGTCTTCAAAGCCGATTGGCTTCTTAGCCGCCCATCAGCTTCGGCAACCAACCTTCGTGCGCGGTGCGAAGCTCCGATAGCGGCAGCGCCGTCTCGCCTTTGAGCGCAATCGCATTGCCGCCCACGCGCCCAACGATGCGCGCCGGAAGTTCGAGCAGGCGCGCCCGCTCCAACACTTCTTCCGCTTTCTGTGGCGTCACCTCAACGACGTAGCGACCTTGGTCTTCGCCAAACCAGACAGCATGCGGCGGCAGCTTGCCTTCGTAGGCATAAAGCTCGACGCCAAGCCCCGTAGCTTCGCGCGACAATCCATTCTTTCCGCCCGCAAGCGCCATCTCGGCGATGGCGACGAGCAGCCCGCCGTCGGCACAATCGTGCACGGCAAGCACGCGTCCTTCCCGGATGAGCGTGCGAATGAGGCGCCCGGCTTTGACTTCCGCTTCGAGGTCAACCGGCGGCGGCGCGCCCTCGAACTTGCCCGTCGCATGATGCTGATAAAGCGACTGGCCGAGGTGGCCTTCCTCGCGGCCAATCACGATCAGCACGTTGCCTTCGATCTTCAGGCGAATATCGGCAAGCTTTGATGCATCGGGAATGAGCCCGACGCCGCCGATGGCAGGTGTCGGTGGAATGCCAACGCCGTTCGTCTCGTTGTAAAGCGAGACGTTGCCAGACACGACCGGATAGTCGAGCACCCGGCAGGCGTCGCCCATGCCGCGGCAACTCGCAACAAACTGGCCCATGATCTCGGGCCGCTCTGGATTAGCGAAGTTCATGTTGTCGGTGATGGCGAGCGGATCGGCGCCTGTCGCGGTGAGGTTGCGCCACGTCTCGACGACGGCCTGCTTCGTGCCTTCCTCCGGATCGGCGGTGACGTAGCGGGGCGTCACATCACATGCAACGGCGATCGCCTTCTGCGTGCCGTGCACGCGCACGACGCCCGCATCGCCGCCCGGACGGCCGATGGTATCGCCCATCACCATGTGGTCGTACTGTTCCCAGATCCAGCGGCGCGACGAGAGATGCGGGCCGCCCATCATGTCCTTCAGCGTACCGAGGATCGAATTCGGCCCAGCCTTTGGTCCAGGTACCCATTCGGGCAAGATCTTCGCGGGCTTCTTCGGCTCGATGTAAGGCC
>JAICLG010000070.1 GCA_025927515.1 Hyphomicrobium sp. | reverse complement strand
GACGCGCTCGCCGACGCCATGGAGCAACAGCCGCATCGGTTTGCCTTTGATGGCAGCATAGCCCTTGATGCGGATAACTTCGTGGGCATTGGCGATGGTCTTGGCGCGCGAAGCGAGGTCTGCCGGCGATGACACTTCCGGCACCTCGACGATGAAGGTTTCGAAATCGTCGTGGTCGTGCTCGGCTTCGTTGTCGTGGTGCGATGGACGCGCGGCAAGGTCGTTTTCAGCGGCGGCCGAGAGCCCGAGAAGGACGCTCGTCGGCACCTTCCCTTCGCGGGTTGCAACGATCTTGATCGCGCGTGGAACGTTGTTTTTGATTTTTTCCGAGATCGATTTGATCTCTGCCTCCGAAAGAAGATCGCTCTTGTTCAGCACGACGAGATCAGCGCAAAGGAGCTGATCCTCATAAACCTCCTCAAGCGGATTGTCGTGATCGACCGACGGATCAGCCGCGCGCTGCGCCGCCACCTTCTCGGGATCGTCGGCAAATCGCCCGGACTGAACGGCAGGACCGTCCACGACGGTCACGACGCCATCGACCGTCACGCGATCACGGATGTCTGGCCATTCGAACGCCTTGACGAGCGGCTTCGGCAACGCCAGTCCCGAGGTTTCGATGATGATGTGCTCGGGTGCAGGGTCGCGTGAGAGAAGCGCTTCCAGAGTCGGCACGAAATCCTCGGCGACGGTGCAGCAGAGGCAGCCGTTGGTCAGCTCGATGATGTTCTCTTCCGGGCAGTTTTCGATGCCGCACGAGCGCAAGATCGTGCCGTCAACACCGACATCACCGAATTCATTGACGATCAACGCCAAGCGGCGGCCTTCCGCATTCTCAATGGCGTGACGGACCAGCGTCGTTTTACCGGCGCCGAGAAAACCTGTAACGATCGTGACGGGGACTTTGCGCGCATTCATTCTCGTGGGTTCCAATTCGAACTGCTTCAACTGCGAGCGGCAGCAACCGCGGATGCGCGGCGGCCGCAGGAGGAAATCGCCTAGTGCGCTTTAAGGGAGCGCACCGGCAGGCGCGACGAAAATGGCGTTTTGCATCTTAACCTTTCCGCGCCCCACCGGCGCCGGTTTGAGTTGGCTGCGTGACGGCAGGTTTCCTGGCTCGCGGGTCGCGGCATCTGGCAACCTTCCCGGGCTCGACCCAGTGGTACATTTGCCATGTGCTCGCCGCTTACAGTTGCGGGGGCAGCTGCGGAGTTCAACCGCATTCCCTTTATACCCTCTTGCGAGGGACCGTCGCCTCAATCGATAAGTGACACCCTATGCTACGTCAATCGCCAAGCGTGCCTGGATCCCGTTCGAAAGCTTACGATGCCTGCCACAACATTGCCGCCGCTAACTCTGGTGCTCGGGGGGGCGCGATCCGGCAAAAGCACTCATGCAGAACGTCTTTTGACCGCGCTGCCTGCGCCGTGGGCTTATGTCGCGACGGCGGAGGCGTGGGATGCTGAAATGCGTCAACGGATCGATGTTCATCAGGCGCGGCGCGGGTCGGGCTGGATTTCGTACGAGACGCCGCTGGACCTTGCGGGTGTGCTTTCAGGTGATGCCGCGGGATCGCCGTGCCTCGTCGATTGCCTGACGCTTTGGGTATCAAATCTGATGCACGCGCGCCGCGATATAGCGCAGGAAGCCGACGTGCTCATTGAGGCGCTGTCCAAACGCACCGCGCCTTGTATCATGGTCTCGAACGAAGTCGGACTTGGGATCGTGCCAGACAACGCCCTTGCACGGCAATTCCGCGATGAAGCCGGTCGGCTCAATCAACGCATCGCTGCAGTGGCCGATCGCGTCCTGTTTGTCGCGGCCGGTTTACCAATGAACTTGAAAGGCTGAACGTGAGCGAAAATTCCAATGGTGCCGCCGATGAGGCTGAACGCCACAAATCGAAAATGGCAAAGCGGAAGGCCGTGCAGGATGCCGAGGTCGCCGCGAAGACGATCGAAAAAGGCGTGCTGCTCGTCCACACGGGTCCGGGCAAGGGCAAATCGACGGCGGCGTTCGGACTGGCGCTGCGTGCGCTCGGTCATGGCTGGCGCATCGGCGTCGTGCAGTTCATCAAAGGCGCGTGGCACACGGGCGAGCGCGATGCGCTCCAACGCTTCGGCGATCAGGTGTCGTGGCACACGATGGGCGAAGGATTCACGTGGGAAACTCAGGACAAGGCGCGCGATATCGCTGCCGCGACGCGTGCATTCGCCAAGGCGCGCGAACTGATGGACGATCCCTCGATCCGCCTTCTGATCCTCGACGAACTCAACATCGCGTTGCGTTACGATTATCTTCCGCTCGATGAAGTGATCGACGTTCTTCGCAATCGGCGGAACGATTTGCATGTCGTCGTTACGGGACGCAACGCCAAGCCGGAGCTGGTTGCGATTGCTGATGGCGTCACCGAAATGGGCGCGACCAAGCATCATTTCGCAGCGGGCATCAAGGCGCAGGAAGGCATTGAGTTTTAGTGGGGGTTTCAATCAACCTTCCCTCTCCGTCATGGCCGCCCCTGAGGTAACCATCCAGGGCGGAATGCACGACTGTCTGAGCAAGTGGTCCTGGATGGCCGGGTTAAACCCGGCCATGGTGTGGATAAGGAATTCTGAAGATTCATGACAGCGCGGGCGTTGATGTTTTCGGGGACGGGCTCGGATGTCGGCAAATCGCTGATCGTTGCCGGGCTGTGCCGCCTGTTTGCTAATCGCGGCGTGCGTGTCATGCCGTTCAAGCCGCAGAACATGTCGAACAACGCAGCCGTTACAGAAGACGGCGGCGAGATCGGACGGGCGCAGGCTCTGCAGGCGCGTGCGGCGCGCGTGCCGCTGTCGGTTCACATGAACCCCGTGCTTCTGAAGCCGCAGAGCGAAACCGGCGCGCAGATCGTGGTGCAGGGACGCATGATCGGGTCTGCGGGTGCGCGAGACTTCCAGGCGAGAAAACGCGAATTGATGCCCGCCGTGCTCGACAGCTTTGCGCGCCTCAAAGCCGACTCCGATCTTGTCCTCGTCGAAGGGGCTGGTAGCGCATCCGAAATTAATCTGCGTGCGAATGATATTGCCAATATCGGTTTCGCGCGGGCGGCAGACGTTCCCGTCATCCTGATCGGCGACATCGATCGCGGCGGGGTTATTGCGAGCATCGTCGGCACGAAGCACGTCCTTGATCCGGATGATGCGGCGATGATCCGCGGCTTTATCGTCAACAAGATGCGAGGCGATGCTTCGTTGTTTGCCGATGGCATGGATGCGATTGCACAAATGACCGGATGGGCTGCCCTCGGGCTCGTTCCGTACTTCGACGATGCACGGAAACTTCCGGCGGAGGATGCGCTCGGTCTGCGAGAGCTTTTGAAATCTCACGACGGAAACAAAGACAGGAAAATCCGCATTGCCGTCCCGTTATTGCCGCGCATTTCGAATTTCGATGATCTCGATCCGCTGAGAAATGAGCCGCAAGTGATGGTCGAATTGGTCGAACGTGGCCGTCCGATTCCGAGCGACACTGATCTCATTCTGCTTCCCGGCTCGAAAGCGACGATCGACGATCTTGCGATTCTTCGCGCCGATGGTTGGGACATCGACATCAAAGCGCACGTGCGCCGCGGCGGCCGGGTGCTCGGCCTGTGCGGCGGCTATCAGATGCTTGGCACGCGCATTTCCGATCCGCATGGCATCGAGGGAGCGCCGCGCAACGTCGAAGGTCTGTGTCTTCTCGATATCGAGACGGAGCTTGGACCGGAAAAGCGTTTGGAGAATGTTGCGGGCGTGATCGCCGGGACAGGTGCTGTGTTCCAAGGTTATGAAATGCACGTCGGCAAAACGTCCGGACCGGGCGTTGCGCGGCCGTTTTTAGTGTTCGGGGATGGACGACCTGACGGTGCCGTTTCAAGCGATGGTCTGATATCGGGCTGCTACGTGCACGGGCTTTTCGCGTCCGACGCGGCGCGGGCGGAGTTTCTTTCGGGCCTCGGTGCAGACGTCACGGGCGACAGCTACGAACGATCGCTCGACGATATTCTGGACCGTTTCGCCGAACATTTGGCGCGGTACGTCGATATCGAGCGCCTGCTCACATTCGCGAAATAATCGCGATGATCAGCAATAGGGCGACCATGATCGCCCACGCCGTGGCCGCGAGACGCAAGGCGGAATAGACGTCCTCTCCAGTAACGTCTCGCCGGCCGTCGCCCATGTAAGCGTCATCGACGCGCGCCGTGCCATACGTCTTCGGACCATTGAGTTTGAGACCCAGAGCCCCAGCCATGGCGCTTTCTGGCCAACCTGCGTTCGGAGAACGGTGATGTTGCGCGTCGCGGCGCATGGCGCGCATCGCGTTTTTCGTCGAGGCGTTTGGCACGAATCGGGCCGCTATGGCGAAAAGGGCTCCTGTCAGTCGCGAAGCGGGGAGATTGACGAGATCATCGAGGCGTGCCGCTGCCCATCCGAATGCCTCGTGGCGCGGGGTGCGATGGCCGATCATGCTGTCTGCGGTGTTGATGGCTTTGTATGCCGCGAGCCCAGGCAAGCCGAGCACAGCGAACCAGAACACGGGTGACGCCACCCCATCCGAAGCGTTTTCAGCCAAGCTCTCAATCGCAGCACGGGCGACGCCGTGCTCTTCAAGCGTTTGCGGGTTGCGGCCGACGATGCGGCCGACCGCCGTTCGCGCCGCTTCGAGTCCGCTGGTTTGGAGAGCGGATGCGACGTCGCGAACATGATCATAGAGGCTGCGGCTCGCGACGAGGGTGGATGCGATCAGCGCCAATACAAGCTCGCCGATCCAAGTCGGCGCCAATGCGCTCTCGATCATCCACGCGGCGCCGGCCGGCACGGCAACGATCAGTACAAGAGCCAGAACTCCTAGCGTTTTTCGCGCGGCATCGCTGTCTTCGTCCCAATTGAGTTCGCGGTCGAGCTTGCCGATCAACGCGCCGATCCAGGTCACGGGATGTCCGATGATGCGGTATACTTGCTGCGGATAGCCGAATGCTGCTTCGATACCGAGCGCCGCGACAAGGATGAGAAGCGTGGTCGCGACCGGCATGATCACGAGATGATTTCCTGAGGAGGAACGAGGCGACGATCTATGTTCAAGTCGTCACCGGCAATGCGCCAAGTGCGGCGGCGATGGAGCTGGCGTGCCCGGCCGCATCATGTGCCGTTGCATGGCGGAGCGCCTCGCCGATCATGATGAGCACAGGCCCCTCGGGATGCGCGGCGTCGAGCGCGGCGGCAATCGCCCCAACGGATGAGATGAAAATCTGTTCGTCTGGCCTCGTCGCGTTTGCGACGGCGATTGCGGGCGTTTTGGGGTCGAGGCCGTGGCTGATCGCGACTTCCGTCAGCTCTGCGAGGGTCCGTTTCGGCATATAGACGACGGTCGTCGCGGAGGTATCGGCGACTGCACCCCAGTCGATGTCCGATGGCAGATGGCCGCGCCGGTCGTGGGCGGTGATGAACTGGAGGCGACGAGCGTGATCGCGATTGGTGAGCGCCACCTTCAGGCTCGCCGCCGCGCCCTGCGCCGAGGTCACGCCTGCCACGACTTCGATCGGCACGCCTGCTTCCTGGCACGCGACGATCTCCTCGCCGGCCCGGCCGAAGATCAGCGGATCTCCGGATTTCAAGCGCACGACCTTCAGCCCCTGGCGCGCCAGCCGGATTATTTCGGCGTTGATGTCGGGCTGCTTGCAGGATTTGCGGTAGCCGCGCTTGCCGACATCGATCAGCTTCGCTCCCGGACGAACATAAGCAAGGATCGGCTTGGCGACGAGATCGTCATAAAGAACCGCGTCCGCCGACTGCAGGGCTTTCAGGGCCTTGATAGTGAGAAGTTCCGGATCTCCCGGCCCTGCTCCGACAAGCGCAACCGATCCTGCCTGAGCAGGAGCCGATTGCGCATTTGCAGACGGTGCAGGATCGGCCGATCCCAATTCCGAATAGCGCGTCTCGAATGGCGTTCGCGATTGCCAACCGTATCGCTCAAGCTCGGGGTCGAGATGCTCTTCCTCGGGCCAACCGAGAAGCAGGTAGCCGATGAACTTCCAGCTTTCCGGAACACCCAACGTTGCGGCGACCGTGGATGGAGCGACGATCGAGACCCAGCCTAGACCAAGGCCTGCTTCGCGCGCCGCGAGCCAAAGGGTCGTCACCATGCAGGCGCAGGAACTATCCAGCGTCTCCGGCATCGTTTGCCGGCCAAGGCCCCCACCCTGGGCGGCGTCGCGATCGCAAAAGATGGCGAGGTGCACGGGCGCGGCGTCGAAGCCCGCCAGTTTCAATTTGTTGTAGAGGCTAGCTTCCTCGCCGCCGTAAACTTCAGCCGATTTTTGACGTTCCGTCTCGAAATTCCGGACAATGGCTGCGCGCACGCCCGCGTCTTTGACATTGAGGATACGCCAAGGCTGGCTGTTGCCGACCGAGGGCGCGAGGTCGGCGAGCCGCAGGAGCCGGTCGATCAGTGCATCGGGCACGGGATCGGTCTTGAAACGGCGCACATCCCGCCGCCAGCGGATAAGCTGCTCAAGAGTCGGCGCCGCTTGCTTCGGCTCAAAATGGTCAGAATTGCGAGACGTCATCGGCTAAAGGTTACCCGGCTCAAGATCCTCCGCAGAGGTCCAAACGCCTCATATAGCACCTTTGGCCCAACGACAGAGAGGCCCGAGGTCGCAAGCGGCCCCGAGCCCCGCCCCAAGAGACCCGGAATTTTATGAACCCGCGTCCTCGAGTAGGTCGGCCTGTTTCTTCATAAGGCTCGAGACTTTCCCAACCGGAACCTTGAATTCCCAGCCGCTGACGAGCGCCGACATGGCGTCTGCGTCCTTCTTGGCATCGCCCTCGCCCGACGGCGTGACCGTGACCCACGCCTCTTTCCCGTCGGACTTCAGATCAAGCTCGACCTTGAGGCCCTTGTCCGTCTGGAACGTCGCCTTGCCCGCATTCTTCAAAGTATCGGAGGTTTGCGCTTTGCGGACGTCTTTGAAATCGACGTAGCTCACCGATTCGATGATCTCATCGATCGAATTCACATATTTGAGCTTCTTGCCCGCGGGCATGGGGGTCAGATCGAAACTCTTGCCGTCCTTATCGCGGTCGATCGTGTAGGCCGGTTCTCCCGCGACCTCGATGGAGGCCGTCTTGATCGAATTGGTCGGCACATCGACGACGCGCGTCTTTGCCCAGGCATTGAGCGCCGCCGTGGCGACGATCGAACGATTGGCGAGCCAAGCCTGGTCCTCGTTCGGCTTGCGCACATAGCTGCCGTTCTTGTTGTTGCCGAAGGCGCCGGTCTTCTCGTTGCCAACGACGATTTCGGCAATCGGCCTGTCCTTGTCATCAAGGAAGCGGATCAGCCGCGACGAAGCTCCTTTGACCGTCGGATCGCTGAGGCCAAGCAGTCCGAGCTTCGACTTCTTTCCGGTTTTACGTTCGGTAAGCTGCGCCTCCGAAGCCGCAAGGATGAGCTTCCTCACGGCTTCGGTATTCGCAGGGTAGTTTTCGTGACTCGCGATGACCCATTTGCCGTTCTTGTCGACAATCTTCATGATCTTGCCGCCCTGATTGATCTCGATGCCGGCAATCTTGCTGGCGTCGGCCTTCAGCGCCCGAAGCATGGGTTGAGCGTTCACGTTGGCCGGTGTCCACGGCCGGTGAGTGACATACGCGGTGACGGCCACGCCAAACGAAAGCACGGCGGCGACGAGAAGAATCGCGAAATTCTGCGGCTTCATGAGCGTGCCTCCTCAGCGATCATTCTTGGAGCGGCGCTGGCGCGAACGGCGCCATGAAAGTCCGATAGCCGCAGCGCCGAGCATGAGCGGTACAAATCCGATGTTGGCGAACTTCAGCCAACCGTCGAGATCGTCGATGTTCTGGCGGAGCGCCAGCTTGACCTTGCGAAGCTGACGGCGGGTATCGAGCATCTGGCCGCGGAATTTCTCGACGGCTTCCTGCTCCTTGTCGGTCAGGATGACGCCGTTACCGCCTTCGCCGGACGCCTGGATTTTCTGCAGCTCGTTCTGCGCCGTCTTGAGCTTGTTTTCGAGCCCTTCTTCCTGGGTGCGGAACTTCTTCTCGGCGCTGCGCCGCAGATTGTCGACGAGCGTAAATGGACGCTCCTTGACACCGCGGCCACGCAGCGCGATCAGCGCATTGCTTCCCGAAAGATTCTCAAGCGCACCCACGACAAACGAAGCGTTGTTCGCCGTCGGGATCACAACGTCTTGGCTCATCATGCTCCGGTTCACCCAGAACTGGTCCGCGAGCAAGTCGGTGTCGGCGACGACGACGACGTTGATTTTGCCGGATTTGACCTGCGCGGGCTCGACCTCTTTGACCGCGGGTGTCACGGCCGGTTTCTTGGCGTCTTTCGAGGCGTCGGCAAACGCATCTTTCTTGTCGCCATTGGCCGGCTTGCTCTTGTCATCCGGCTTTTTGGCACTGGCATCGGCGGCTTTGGGCGGCCCGTCGGGGAATGCCGACTTCGTCTCGCCGGAGAGCCGCGCAGCGAGAACAAGTTTGTGGCCACCGGCGACGTAATCGCGGAGCAACGCCATCGGATCGGCAGCAAATCCGACCTTGGACGGCGGAATGATCTCAGCGTCACTGCTGGTCTGCAGGATCGGCGAGAAGTCGACCGTCGAGCCATCGACCTTGCTCAAGACACCGGCCGACGCGAGGTTGATCACATCAACGCCTGCGGCCAGCACGTCGTTCGGATTGATGTCTGTCTTATCGAGTCCCAGCCAGGCGACGAAATCCGTCACCATCGGCTGGCCGTCTTCGCCGGGGGCATTGCGGCCGCCGAACTGGACGCGCCGGGCATGACGAATGTCGGCCGCTACCTGCTTGTGATCGAAATTGACGCCCCAGCCTTTCAAGAGCTTGGCGAGTTCTTCGCGTCCGTTGCCCTTGTCCTCGAGCAGTTGCATTTCGGCTGACTCAGCGACCGGATCGATGAATGCGAGAACCTTGCCGCCTTTCAACGCATACTGATCGATCGCGTAGGCAGCTTGCGGTGTCAGCTTGGTCGGCTGCGCCACCATCAGCACGTCGATATCGGACGGAATGGTTTTGACGTTCTGATCGATGGTGCGGACATCGAAAAATTCGCGGATCTGGCTCATGATCAGCCAGGGCTGCGTCGGCTGGCGGCGCATCGGCGATTTGCCACCATCAACCGGCAGCGACGTCATCAAGCCTACGGTGCGTTTTTTCGGATTGGCGAGCGCGTAAATGAGCTTCGTCACGTCGTATTCGAGAAACGACTCGCGGTCCGGCGAGAAGAACGGAATGACCTCCTGATTGTCGGTCGCGTTCGTAGCAACGAGTCCGAAATAGCCGGTGTCGCCCTCCGCATTCACGCGGACGCCTTTGAGACCGGCGGCAACCGCCTTGTCCTCCGAATCCGAGAAGGGCTCCGGATCGATCACGCTGAGCCGGAGCTTGCCGCCGGAGATATCGACGTATTGCTGGAAGAGGGCCCTCACCCGATCGAAGTAGCGCGCAACGTCCGGCGACGCCGTAGCGAGATCATGTGAGAAATAGAGCTGCGCGGTGATCGGTTCATCGATGGATTTCAGGATCTCGCGCGTGCCCTTGGAGATCGTGAACAGTCTGTCCTGCGTAAGATCTGCGCTCCAGGTCTTGAGGCCGACGGAGGACGCGAGGTTGACGGAAAGCAGGACCACGGCTGCAAGTGCCAATCCCGTCCAAGCCAGCGTCGAGCGCTTGAATCTCGCGCACCACGACGTCAGAGGGGCGAGCACACGCCGCAACGGTTCGAATCGTTCAGCCATGACCGGACCTCACTGTGCTTTCTTCTGATCGATCGCGATGACAGTCGCGAACAACCAGAAAACGATCATCGAAAAGAAGAATATGAGCGTCGGCAAATCGAGAACGCCGCGTGTAATTCGCTGGAAGTGCGACAGGAAGCTCATCGAGGAGATGGCGCTGGAGAAGACGGCGGGCGTCCAGGCGCGCAGCGAATTCTGCACGAGATCGAGGCCGCTCATCGTGAACAGGAAGCAAATGAGCGATGCAACGATGAAGGCGATGACCTGGTTCTTGGTCAGCGTCGCAACGAAGGAGCCGATGGCGAGGAACGCGCCGGCCATCAGGAAGCTGCCGAGATAGCTTGAAAAGATCACGCCGTTGTCAGGACTGCCGAGGACGTTGACGGTGATCCAGATCGGAAACGTCAGGATGAGCGCCAGGCCGATGAAGGCCCAGGCTGCAAGAAATTTGCCCAAGATCGCTTCGAACGGCGTGATCGGAAGCGTCATCAGAAGCTCGATCGTGCCGCTCTTGCGCTCCTCCGCCCACAGCCGCATCGCGACGGCCGGAACCAGAAGCAGATAGAGCCACGGATGATAGGCAAAGAATGGAAAGAGATCGGCTTGTCCGCGATCGAAGAACTGACCGATGTAGAATGTCAGCGCGCCGGTGAGCGCAACGAATACCGTGAGAAACACGAGAGCCAACGGCGTTGCGAAATACGCCCGGAGTTCTCGCTTTGCGATGGTCCAGGCGTTATCCCAGGTGCTACGCATTGCTGTCTCCCTCTTCCGGCATTGTGATCTTGCGGAATACGTCGTCGAGACGGCCGCGCTCGACATACAGCTCGTCGACGGGGATGTTCTGCGCGCGCAGCACGGCCGCCACTTCAGCCGCCGTCATCGTTTTTTGATGCGGGATGGCGCGCAGAAGCAAATGGCCGTTCGGCTTGCCTAACGTCTCGACGCTGGCGATGGCCGCGGCATTCGTCAGGGCGCGAATGGCGGCATCGGCGCGGTCCGCGACAACCTTCAATGAGACCGCGCCATGATAATGCATGCGCTGGAGCAGATCGTCGGCTGTGCCGTCCGCAACGATGACGCCCTTATTGATGACGACAGCGCGCGAACAGACGGCTTCGACTTCCTCAAGAATGTGAGTCGATATGATGATGGCCTTGTCGGCGGCCATGTCGGTGATGAGATTGCGGACGTGGTGCTTCTGGTTCGGATCGAGACCGTCGGTTGGCTCGTCCATGATCAGCACAGGGGGATCGTGAAGGATCGCTTGCGCAAGACCGACGCGCCGCTTGTATCCCTTCGAGAGCGTATCGATAACCTGATCCAGCACCGGCCCCAGCCCGGCGCGCTCGACGGCATTCGCCACGCGAGACACAATCGCGGCGCCGCGATAACCACGAATTTCCGCGATAAACGAGAGGAATGCGCGCGTCGTCATTTCCCCGTATGACGGGGCGCCCTCGGGGACATAACCGAATTTCGCCTTTGCGTTTTTCGGTTCCTTGAAAACGTCGATGCCGCAAATCGAGGCCAAGCCGGCATCAGGTTCGAGGAATCCCGTAATCATCTTCATCGTCGTCGACTTTCCCGCGCCATTCGGACCGAGAAAGCCGAGCACTTCGCCTTTGGCAACTTTTAGGGAAATACCGTTGACGGCTTTGATGTCGCCAAACCGCTTGTGAAGTCCGACGGCTTCGATGAGCACCGTCATGGAGACCTCCCGATGAAGTTGGATTCAGTCGATGCCGGTGACTATTCCAACAGGGAGATTGGCTCAAGGGCTGAAACCCTTAAATTTCAGACATCAAAGGCAGGCTTGTTCGATTTCATGCGTTTCCGGAATAGTTCGTAATACGATATTATTTTTCGTTGACCCGAAAAACTTGCAATCGGTGAATTCATGCGCGTGCGAGGAGCACTAGTCTCGTTCGGTTGCATCGGCGCCGTTGCAATCGGCGCAAAAACTTTCGACGTTATCTTCGCTGCCGCGCCTGATCGGCCGGCCGCAGCCGGCGCAAAGCCGATGATGGCCTTGTCTTACGCCGTGCTCCAACGCGACGCGCTCATCGAAGACGAAACACTCGCCGCGCCATAGACTTTCCTCCGGCGCAACGTGTTCGAGATAATTCAGAATACCGCCGCTCAGCTGATAGACGTTCTCGAAGCCTTTCGACAGAAGATATGCGCTCGCCTTTTCGCAGCGGATGCCGCCCGTGCAGAACATCGCGATCTTTCTATTCGGATCGCTGGCGAGGTCGGCCGCCACGTAGTCGCGAAACTCTCCGAACGTGCGCGTGCGCGGATTTCGTGCGTTTTCGAACGTGCCGATTTCGACTTCGTAGTCGTTGCGCGTATCGACGACGATGACGTCCGGATCTGAAATGAGCGCGTTCCAATCCGTGGGATCGACGAGATAGCCGGTCGCATCACTGGGGCGCAGATCAGGCACGCCAAAAGTCACGATCTCGGATTTGATCTTGATCTTGAACCGCTGAAAAGGATGTGCGGCAGCGCTTGAGAGCTTCACCGGCAAATCTGCGAAGCGTGCGTCGGCATGCAGCAACTCGAGAAGGGCGTCTATCGTG
>JAICLG010000281.1 GCA_025927515.1 Hyphomicrobium sp. | reverse complement strand
GTAAGGACCGAGTGGGGTCGATTGCAGAACCGGCAGCAGGCGATTGCGCAGCGGATGCCAGAAGACGCCGAGAATGAGGACAAAACCGCCAACGAGGGCGAGCGTCATAATGAAAGAGATGGGCGCGCCGCCGCTGTTCGGCAAGCTCATGCCGCCGCTCAGGACGTCATAGACGGCGACGGTGAACGAGGCGAGCGACGAGACGAGCAGGGCGCGCCGGTCGATGGCGAGAGCGAAAATCGCGAGCAGGAAGACGGTCAGCAAGATAATGGCCGACGTGGCGCTACCGTTCGTCGAATGCTTGATTAGCGTGAGCACAGGCGACACGATCAGCGGCGCGGCGACGAGGTGCAGCCAGAAGGCGCAATCCGAAAGTCGCGTGACGCGCCGCGGGTCCTGCGCGTCGTAGATCAGCGCGGCGATCAGAACGAGAACGCCAAAGCCTATGGCGACGGACGTGGAGCCGACACCGATCTCGTCGAGGCTTCGCGCGGCGACGGCATATCCGAAGCAGGCAATCAGCGCGAGGGCGAACGGCAAGCGGAAGCGAACATAATAAAGCAGCGATGCGATCAGTGCAGGCAGGCCAAAGACGAGCGTCGGGTTGCGCCAGAAGGCAAGCTCGGAAGCAACGTCCCAGTTCGATTCCTTGAGGTTGTCCCAGTGCAGCTGGACGACGACGGCCGACGCGGCGAAGGCGACGAACAGCAGCGAGAGCACCATGCCTGGCAATACGGCACGCAGCCGGCCGACGAGGATCTCGCTCAGCACCCAGAACACAAGCGCGCCGGCAGCGAGCGTCGCGGCCCAGCCCAGGCCGAATAAGGTCGTTGAGGTCGCCGCCAGGAAGGCCCCCGCGACGAGCAGCACGCCAATCGTCAGAAAGACATCGTTGAAGCCGTTCAGGAAGCGGAAGCGTTCTTCATCAGCGATCGCGGGCTCGCCATCTGGTCCAAGGACCGGCATGGAGGGGCCCCGCATGGCGCGGAGCTTCTCGGCCTGCGCAGCGTCGATGACGCCCGCGTCAACAGCGGCCTGGAGATCGTCAGGTGATGGTCCATTGGCCATGTCGGGCTCACGCGCCGTTATGAGGTTTTCGAGTCGAGGGTTTCGACGACGACGTTGCTGTTCGTGTAAACGCAAATTTCTGCGGCGATGGCCATGGCCTTGCGGGCGATGGCTTCCGCTTCGAGCGGCTGATCGAGAAGCGCGCGGGCGGCGGCGAGTGCGTAGTTGCCGCCGGAGCCGATGCCAGCGATGGCGTTTTCGGGCTCAAGGACGTCGCCGGTTCCGGTGAGCACAAGGGTGGTTGTAGCGTCGGCGACGATCATCATGGCTTCGAGGCGGCGCAGGAAGCGATCGGTGCGCCAATCCTTGGCGAGTTCGACCGCGGCGCGGGTCAATTGGCCGGGATACTGTTCGAGCTTGGCCTCGAGGCGCTCGAACAGCGTGAAGGCGTCCGCGGTTGCACCGGCGAACCCGCCGATGACGTCGCCTTTGCCGAGGCGGCGGACCTTGCGGGCATTCGATTTGATGATCGTCTGGCCGAGACTGACCTGGCCGTCGCCTGCAACTACAACTTTATTGCCTTTCCGAACCGTCAGGATCGTTGTGGCATGCCAACCCGGATTGGCGGGATTTGAGCTTTGGTTTGTCATATGTATCGGCTCAATTAAGATTTCGGCGTCAGGATGCAAGCAGAAGTCGGCGTCCTGCGGCCATGGAACTCCATGGCCGGGCCTTGGCCGTGAGGGTTTTGAGCTGATAAACGCTCGAGAGGCTCACCGGCAAGGCAAACAGCCGTTAATACTCGGCCGAGCGGAGAAAAGATTCACGTGAAGCGCCAGGCAACCATCACGCGCAAGACGAAGGAGACCGAAATCTCCGCCACCGTCAATCTCGACGGCAGCGGAGCTTACGATATCTCGACGGGCATCGGGTTTCTCGACCACATGCTGGAGCAGCTGGCGCGGCACTCCCTGATTGACATCACGCTGCGCGCCAAGGGCGATTTGCATATCGATTTCCATCACACGGCCGAAGATACCGGCATCGTCATCGGGCAGGCGATTGCCAAGGCGCTCGGGGACAAGGCTGGCATCGTTCGCTATGCCGACGTGCATCTGCCGATGGACGAGACGCTGACGCGCGTCGCAATCGACGTCTCGGGACGGCCGTTCCTGATCTGGAAAGCCGACTTTTCGCGGCCGAAGATCGGCGAAATGGACACGGAGCTGTTCCGCGAATGGTTCCAGGCCTTCGCGCAGAACGCCGGCATTACGCTGCACGTCGAAAATCTTTACGGCGAGAACAATCACCATATCGCCGAGACCTGCTATAAAGGCTTGGCGCGGGCCCTGAAGGCGGCAATTGCGCTCGATCCGCGCCAGGCCGGACGCATCCCCTCGACGAAGGGCACCCTTCACGGCTAAGTCGCACATCGGAGTTCAGAGTTTGCACGTGACGAGGAGCTTATCTTCCGTGGTCACTTATACCGTCCATGAACCGCCGGATCCCGCTTCCGATCGCGTCGATCGCAGCGTCGATCTGGAGTTCGTCAAAGATGGATTTTCCTGGCTGACCGCGATTTGCCCGCCGGTGGGATTTATCGCCAACGGTTTATGGCTGTTTGCGTTGGCTTATCTTGTCGGCGCCGGTGTGCTCGGTTGGGCATTGACGGCTTGGAAGCTCGATCCCCAATCGATCGGCTGGATCTTTTTGTTCATCAATATCTATCTCGCCTTCGAGATTTCGACGCTGAAACGGTGGATGCTGGAACAGACCGGATGGCAGGCGCTGGGCGTCGTCACGGGCAAGTCGATCGCGGACTGCGAGCGGCGCTTCTTCGAAAGCTGGCTTCCCGGGCAACCGATCATTGCCAACGGTACGGCCAACCACGCTGGAACCGCCGCGGCAGCGGTCGCTCCCCGGCGCGGATCGCGGTTCTGGCCGTTCGGTCAGCGGGGCTAAGCCGAACACCCGATGCAGAATGTTGTCATCATCGATTACGGATCGGGAAATCTCCACTCCGCAGCGAAGGCTTTTGAAAGCGCTGCGCGAGAGGGCGAAACCGGCGCCAAGATCATTGTCAGTCCGCGACCGGAAGATGTGTTGGCTGCCGATCGAGTCGTACTGCCGGGCGTCGGCGCTTATGGGGATTGCAAGGCTGGGCTCGAGCGCGTTCCGGGTCTCATTGCGGCGCTGGAAGAGGTCGTTCGCGCGAAAGGCCGGCCGTTTCTCGGAATTTGCGTCGGCATGCAGCTTTTGAGCGAGCGCGGTCTCGAATTCGTCGAGACGCCGGGGCTCGGTTGGATCAAGGGTGAAGTGCGGGCGATCCAGCCAAAAGATCCGGAATTGAAGATCCCGCACATGGGTTGGAACACGCTCAACGTCGTCAACGGCCACGCGCTGCTTGACGGTATTCCGACGGGGCCGGATGGCTGGCATGCGTACTTCGTGCATTCGTTCGCGATGGCGCCGCGGGAGC
Source organism: Hyphomicrobium sp. (assembly GCA_025927515.1). Taxonomy (GTDB): domain Bacteria; phylum Pseudomonadota; class Alphaproteobacteria; order Rhizobiales; family Hyphomicrobiaceae; genus Hyphomicrobium_B. The sequence continues at coordinate 497 of JAICLG010000281.1, read as the reverse complement.
GCCGCGTCGTCGTTGCGGAGACGGACTACGGCGGGCCGATCACGGCGCTTGTCGCAGATGGCAATATCGCGGGCACACAGTTTCATCCTGAGAAGAGCCAGAAGCTCGGCCTCAAGCTGATCGCGAATTTTTTGGGCTGGAAGCCGTAGAGTCGCGGCTTTCCATCCCCATTACTCCATGGCCGGGCTTGACCCGGCCATCCAGCTTTAGACGTTTGAACGCGTGGTTCTGGATGGCCGCCTCAAGGGCGGCCATGACGTGAAGGGGCGTATAGCGAGATAGTCTTCACTGCTGCGCATTTCCGCCTCTGATGACGATTTGCGCAATCAGCGCTTCAATGAGAAGGGCGGGTGACGGCACTCACGGCGGACTGGAATGCCGTCCAGACGCGCGGCAGTTGCCATGACTCTGGCTCCTCGTCTTCGAGACGACCTTGCAACCAACGCATCCGTGCAGCGATGGCTTGATCGGCGCGGCCAAGCTCGTGAACCGCGAGT
>JAICLG010000039.1 GCA_025927515.1 Hyphomicrobium sp. | reverse complement strand
TTTTATCAACCGTCGCGGCGGTCTTCGTTGCGCGAACGCGCGTCGTCCGCCGCACGCTCGATGCCGCTGCCATGCGCCGCTCACCTTTTCGGAATTTCAAAATGGAAGAACGCGGCTCACCGGAACAGCGGCTGAGTGGCGAGACCATCGCCTCACACTTTTCGCGTTATACAGAGATGATGCCCGAGAAGCGTCGCGCTGTCAATTGACAAAATTGCTTAATATGTTGAAATATATTGATAAAATGCACTTCGCTCAGTACAAACTTACCGAGTTTAAATCAGTGCCGAATAGCGAGGATAAGTTTTCTTCGCGAGTGGATTTCGTCTGAGTCGCTCGTCGCGTTTGTTGCTCGGTCCGAGCGTTCGATCCTGGATGGCCGGGTCAAGCCCGGCCATGGAGTTAGGGCAGGGATCGGCGAGGAAATCCCGATTGAAGGCATTGAGAGTTGCAAGCTTAGCTGAATCCCACTCACGTCATGGCCGCCCTTGAGGCGGCCATCCAGGGCCGCTTGCGAGATCATCACCATGCGGCTTCTTCAGCCAGATCTTTCCACTGAGGATTGGCCTTTTCAATCAACGCCAGCTTCCAGCGTCGCGGCCAGCGCTTGAGACTCGTCTCGCGTTGAATAGCGAGCGAGACGGAATCAAAGACCTCGTAATAGACCAGCATTTTCAAACCGTAGCGCGACGTGAAGCCCTCCACGAGGCCTTCGCGATGCTCGTAGATGCGACGCGCAAGATCGTTCGTCACGCCAATGTAGATCGTTCCGTTGCGTTTGTTGGCCATGATGTAAACGCAAAACCGATTGTTCATCGTGTGGCCCTGGATGGCCGGGTCACGCTCGGCCATGACGCGCTTAGGACGTGATAGGGACGTTTGGGCCAGCCCGTTAGCGGGCCGGATTCCTATTCCACTTCTACTCCATGGCCGGGCTTGACCCGGCCATCCAAGGAATTGATCCCGCGCTTCCTGCTGATAGGTTGCAAGATGAATTAGGACGGCTCGCACTCGCCCAGATCCGGGATGATGTACTTCCAGTAGTTCTCTTCTTTCACGCGGCGTTCGCTCATGGCGAAGGACTTCACGGAAATACCGGCCTGGTGCACGGTCTCTGGTGAGCCGGAAACGAGCGGATGCCACCACGGCAGGTCGCGGCCTTCGCCGACGATGCGGTAGCCGCAGGTCGGCGGCAGCCACGTCAGCTCGCGGGCGCGTTTGACGTCGATCTCAAGGCAGTCCGGCATCTTGCTGAAACGATTCGCATAATCGCGGCAGCGGCAGGTCCGGACGTCCAACATACTGCAGGCGAGCCGGGTGGTATAAACCTCGCTCGTATCCTCGTCCTCGAGCTTTACGAGGCAGCAGCGTCCGCAGCCGTCGCAGAGCGATTCCCACTCTTGGGGCGTCAACTCTTCAAGCGTTTTCGTCTTCCAGAACGGTTGCGGTTCGCCGTCCAACATCAGGTCTCGCTCTTCACTTGCCAACGCAGCCGAATTGACCACAATTTGGTCGCCTTGAGACGCCTAACGTCCGCGAAGCTGTTTTGCGGTGCTTCCAGCGGAAGGCGCCGCAATTGTGCTTGCAAAGCGTCACGCATTTGGCTGCTCACTTTAGTTATTCTAGGGGCTTAAGCCCACGTGCTCAGCATGGCAAGCGTGGCGGGCCAAGACGTGATAGCGGCGGTGTGGCAAGGGGTGGCGGGTCTTGAACGACTGGTTCTTCAAGCGAGGTGGGCGCGACCGCTTCATCAACTGGATGGCGCTCGACTCGAAGCTCAACTCGACGCTCGGCGAGAGCTGGTCGCGCATCAAGGACCATTGGAACGCCGGCTCCAGCTACTTCGCGCGCTTCCAGCTCGTCGGCTGGCGGCGGCTGCTCAATGAGTTCGCGTCCGAAAGCCTGACGATGATGTTCGGCGGCTTCGTCGTTCTCTACGGGCTCGCCCTCCCCGCGTTTCAGGAATTCGACGAGAGCAAATTTCAAACGGGCAAGTACGCCGTCACGTTTCTCGACGTCAACGGCAACGAGATCGGCAAGCGGGGCATCCTGCATAACGACGCCGTGCCGCTCGATCAGATTCCGGATGTGCTGATCAAGGCGACGCTTGCCACCGAGGACCGGCGCTTCTTCGAGCACTACGGCATCGACGTCTTCGGCACGCTCAGGGCGCTGCTGACGAACGTGCAAGCGAACGAGGTCGTGCAAGGCGGCTCGACGCTGACGCAACAGCTTGCGAAAAACCTGTTCCTCTCCTCGGAGCGCTCGTTGCAGCGTAAGATCAAGGAGCTGTTTCTCGCGTTCCTGCTCGAAAGCAGATACTCGAAGCGGCAGATCCTGAAGCTCTATTTCGATCACGCTTACATGGGCGGCGGCACGTTCGGCGTCGAAGCGGCGTCGCAGTACTATTTCGGCAAGTCGGTGCGCGACATCAACATGGCGGAAGCCGCGATGCTCGCAGGCCTCTTCAAGGCGCCGACGAAATATTCGCCGCTCGTCGACCTCGCCGCATCGCGCGCCCGCACCAACCAGGTTCTCGATAATCTCGTCGAGGCCGGATACTACACGGCGGGGCAGGTCCACGCGGCGCGCATGAACCCCGCCAAGATTGTCGAAAGCCGGCCGTCGAGCAGTCCCGACTGGTTTCTCGACTGGGCGTATGAAGAAGTTCAGCGCCTCGCCGAAGGCAAAGGGCAGTATGTCCTGACGGCGCGAACGACCATCGATTTGACACTGCAGCGGCAGGCCGAAGAAGCGCTCAACGCGGCGCTGAAGCGTAACGGCAAGACCGATCATTTCGATTCCGGCGCCATCGTCGTGATGGAGCCCGACGGCAAGGTGCGGGCCATCGTGGGCGGTCCGGATTACGGCGAAAGCCAATTCAACCGGGCGACGCACGCCAAGCGCCAGCCCGGCTCGTCGTTCAAGGTCTACGTCTATGCGACGGCTCTGGAGAATGGTTTCACGCCAGACACGATCGTTCGCGACATGTCTCGCTCCTGCGGCCGCTGGACTCCTTCGAATTACGGCGGACGCGGCGGCTCGGGCATGCGCCTGCCGCTGTGGCAAGCGCTCGCGCGGTCGCTCAACACCGTCGCGACCGAACTCTCATTCGTGGTCGGCCGTGACAAGGTCATCGACATGACGAAGCGGCTCGGCATCGAGGGCGTCAAGAAGACGTGCTCGATGGCGCTTGGCGATGGCGGTCTCACGGTGCTCGAACATACCGCGGGCTTCGCGACCTTCGCGAACGACGGCAGGAGCGCGCGTCCCTACGGCATCCTCGATATCACCACGTCGAAGGGTGACCTTCTCTATTCCCGCGAGCGTGACGAGCCGCCGCCGAAGCAAGTCGTATCGAAGAAGGTCGCGGAAGAAATGAACGTCATGCTCAACCGCGTCGTGACGGAGGGTACCGCTGGCCGTGCCAACCTCGACTTCACCAACGTCGCCGGTAAGACCGGAACTTCGACCGGACCAAAGGATGCGTGGTTCATCGGCTTCACCGGCAAATACGTCTGCGGCGTCTGGGTCGGAAACGACGACAACCGTCCGATGCGTGCGGGCGTGACCGGCGGTCATCAGGCGGCGCCGATCTGGCACGACCTCATGACGGTGGCGCACACTGACATGAACATTCCGACCATTCCCGGCCTCGTCCCGCATCCGCGGCAAGTCGAGGAGCAACAGCGGCTGGCGGCCCTGAAGGCTGCGCAGATCGCAGCCGGGCTCGAGCCGGCGGCGTCGAAATCCGCCGACTCCAAAGGCGGAAGCATCATGCCGGACAAGACACGCGCCGTCCTGAAGACGCTCGTCAGTGCGCTGCGCAAGGCCGAGGGCGTGCCGGAGGAACCCGCTGCCGAGCCAGCATCCGCAACGAAGCCACAGGGCAAAACCGAACCACCGGGCCCGGCGCAAGATCGCACGAAGGAGAACGCACCGCGGCGGTCCGACCGGCGTGCGACGCTTCTCGATCAACCGCGAGGCGGCCTGCCGCTACCGACGGTAGCGTCACAATCGTCTTCCGCCAGTCCGCACGCCGGCGCGCACTAGGAGGAGACACAAGTGGCATCGGTTGAGGCCGGCACCTATGATCCGCGCTCGTACATCGGGCTCTTGCGCAGCATCGTTGCGATCATTTTCCGCGCCATCAGCGTGATCCTGACGGTCGCGCTGGCGACCGGCGTGGGCGTGTGGACCAGCCGCTACATGATTGCGCGCGGGTCGCCGCTTTCCGCCGACATGTACGGGCCGTGGCAGCATTGGCGCAGTCTCGGCCGCGAGAGCGCCGATCCCTACACGCGCGCGCATCTGGCATCGACGGGCAAGCTCAGGATCTCGGCGGACAGCGCCGGGATTTTCGAAGCCCGCACGGATTCGCAAGGCGCGCGTCTGCATTCGTCGTGCAATTACAAAATCTCGGGCATGAGCTTGCCGGGCCTCTGGTGGAGCATCGCGGTCTTCGACTCGGGCGGACGTCTCATTCCGAATGAAGCGAGCCGCTACGAGTTCACCGCCGACACCATCGCCCCCAATCCGAACGGATCGTTCGTCATCACGCTTGGTCGCGACGCCCGGCCGAACAACTGGATTCCGACGGGCGGCGCCGGCCGACTCGTGCTCGTCTTCACCGTGCTCGATCCGGCGAATGGTCTTTCCGACGAACAGCGGGCCGAGCGCAACAAGCGCCTTCCGATCATCCAACGCGAGGGCTGCTCATGAGCTTCCTGCGGCGCATCGATTGGCGGCTCTTGCTGATCTTCTTCATCGTGGCGGCGATCGTACACATCATCGCCACGTTTCTTGCGGTCAACGATCAACGCGGTACGGCTTATGCGCGCCTGGCGCATCTGCTTCCCCACAACACGATGACGATCGCGGACCCGATCACACCGCGCCACGAGCCGTTGCCGTATCTGTCTCCCGATGCGCGTTATGCCTTCTGCCCGTTCGACACGAGCAATACGACGATGCGCGTTCATGCGCTGCTGCCGGATCTCGGGTGGACGATCGGCGTCTATGCGCCCGACGGCAGCAGTCTCTATTTCGCGGCGGCGTCGGCAGATCGCGAGACGACGATCAATCTATCGATCATCCCGGCCGACGACAGATTTCTCGGCCTGGCCGCGGAAGAGCGTCAAGCGACCGACGACGATCAGACGATCGCGGCGCCAAAGGGCTTTATCGTCGTGCGTGCGCCGGACAGAGGCGCGCCCTACCGGGCGGCGACCCGAGCCATTCTCGAAAAAGCTTCGTGCGTCGCGGGACGCGTTTAGCGGCACACTCTATCGATCCCGGAACACCTCGATCGCGTTACAAGTCGCTCGCCGATGCGATCCGCTCTGGATCGCGGGGTCAAGCCCGGCCATGACGTGTGGGTAAATCCTATTCCCCTCCCCCTTGCGGGGAGGGGTTAGGGGTGGGGGTAGCGATTTCAGCGGGATCTTCGCGGATTGCGCCTCGTCGGTCGATGAAATGACGACGGAAGGGCAAAGACCCTCACTATCTCGCCCGGATCTTCACCCCACCCCCGACCCCTCCCCGTCAAGGGGAGGGAAAAGTGGGGCTGCTTTTTCGATCTTCAGGATCGCACCGAGCAATGACTGCATCAGCCCTAGGCTGAGCACGACGACAACCATCAAGCAAGCGGCCCGGAATGTGGTGACGTCAACCGCGTCTCCCCTGGCGGACCATGGTGCGAGCAAGAATTCTGGTTGCACGCTATCCTATTCCCCTTCTCCTTGCGGGGAGAGGTTAGGTGTGGGGGGAGCGATTTCAGCGTGTTCTTCGCGGATTGCGCAACATAATCGCTCGATGAAATGACGCCAGCGAGAAAGACCCTCACCATCTCGCCGGGATCTTCACCCCACCCCTGACCCCTCCCCGTCAAGGGGAGTGGAGAAGTGGGGCGCAGCCCGATTGATCGCTTTCCAGCAATGATCGAGACGATGAGGAGATCGACATCAATCTCAGCGAAGCGCAGCGACGTCAGTTTTCGAGGTGCAGGATATCGCGAGGCCGTTGGGGTTTCTTCCGGTTCGGCGCTTCGGGCTGCTGCTCCCGCTCGTAGCGCACGCCAGGAAAGAAAACGATATCGGCCGGACCGTTCGTCCTCACCGCACGAGCCGTTTGTCGATGCGGAGGCCGCCTGAATTCCACGATCGTTGCCATGCGTGGTCCCCCAAGCGCACGGAAATTGTTCCGTACGAAGCGGACCCTCCCCGTCATGGGGCTCACAACCACTGGGTTATGACATCATACTAAAACGGTCGTGGCTCGGATGCGTTGTTGCCGCTCGAATCATCGCACGTCTCGATTAGGCTCGCGCAGCAATTAATGGCAGGTAAACCGCATGCGGCGGGGACGTACACTCGCGCCGCTCATTCCATCAGTTCGTCGCCCAGAAAATTTCGGCCTTCGCGGTCTTCGATCTCGACGATCCAGACGTCGCTGTCGAAATTCGCTTCGCGCTTCAGGAGCGTTTCGGCTTCGGCCTCGGAGACGAAACCGGCATCGAAACGCGAGACCCAGCGCCGATCGATATCGGCATCGTCGAGGCCGGCGGGCGCGGGTGCGAACACGGCTGCCATCGAATCGGCACGCAGGATCTTGATGAAGATGGCTCCGGCATCGTCGTCGCCGTGACGCGCGACTACGCCGCTGGCGCCATTGACGGTGCAGCGGCGCAAATAGGCTTTGACCCATATTTCGGATTTCAGGCGCATGCCGTCACGTTAACAGGAAGTTCCGCTGGCGGCCTAGCGCGACCCGGTGCGCGCGACTGCTTGCTTGTGCGGCGTAGCCTGCCCTTGCAGACGGATCAGGCGGCTCATCACCGGGCCCGAGAGGCGGCCGGTCGGCTTGAGCTTCTGATCGGTTTCGAAACTCCTGATGGCGCGCGCGAACTCGGGCGTCAGAGCGCCACCGGGAGCACCCGTTTTATATCCTAGGGCTTCCAGCTTGCGCTTTGCGTCGCGCACGAGAGCCTCGCCCTCCGGCGAGATCGTCTTGCCGGGGCGAGAGCTGTTCTGCTGAAGCGAGGAGCTTCCGAGCACGATCTGGCTCAGCAACGGCTCGCTCGGCTTGCCGGTCAGAACTAGGCCATTGTCGTATTCGTAGGCAAAGATCGCGGACCGCGTGACGAGACCGGCAATTCCGTCGGGCGATCCGGCCTCGTAGCCGCGCGCGTCGAGTTCGCGCTGGATGCCGCGGGTGAGTTCCGCCGTGTTGACGTCGTCATCCTCCGGAGCGCCGGTTGGCCCCGGCAATGGAGGGATGTTTCTTTCCGGTATCGCATGATCGGATGCAGCGGCTGGCGCACCGGCCCAGGCGGCGTGCGACGGAAGTCCGCCCGTCTCGATGGCGCTGACCTGTTCCCTGTTCTGGAAGAGTGTCATGTTGACCGCCACGCTGAGCGTCATCAGCACAGAAGCGCCGATTGCGATCTTGCGATCCCTTCCGGTCATATCTCACTCGCCCCATTACTGCACTCGGGCAAGTATCGCGAGAAGCCGTTAAGCTCTTCTTAACCGTCCATGCAGCGGGGCCCTACAGCGGGCCGCGAAATACATTGCATTTGATTCAAATTTTGGTCGAATATTCTTCGAATTGCACCGCCTACGCTAGCGCGGTTTTGAATTCAGCCTGTTATCACTTCACACAATGGGGTGCCGGATCGAGGTTGTTGCACCCGCTACTTGCGAAGGTCGGATCATGGGTTTGTTGCGTATCGCCACGATTGTCGCCGTCGGAGTTGCCTTGCTGCCGTCGGATCATGATCAACAGCAGCGGCTCTACGAGCGTGCGGGCGCCGCCGCCCAGTGGGCTTACACCTTCTGTGATCGCAACCCTGGCACATGCGCGAAGGGCTCGGAGTTGTGGTCACAATTCGTTGCCAAGGCCCAGTTCGGCGCCAAGCTCGCCTATGACATGATGAGCGAACGGCAAAGCGGCGAAAAAACTGCCGCCAATCAGGATAACGACCGGCCGTATAAGCCCGCGATGCTGGAACGCGAGATGGGTACGTTGACTCCGCTCGATAAAGAGCCGTCCTGGCGCGGCAAAAAGACGAGCAAGGGCAGCATCTGAGGCGATTTCCAGCCTTGCCCGGACGGGGTGTCACCTCCTATCTCTAGGGTGTGGCTCCATTGGGCTGCGGCTGGATTTTCCAATGACGATTGACGACATCCGCGCCGATTTCGCGCTCCTTGACGATTGGGAGGACCGCTACCGCTACGTCATCGAGCTCGGCCGCGCGCTGCCGCCGTTGCCGGATGACCTGCGCACGCCTGCAAACAAGGTGTCAGGATGCGCTAGCCAAGTCTGGCTCGCGACCGAGCACATCAAGAATTCCGGCGATCCGAAGTCCGACCGCATGAGGATGCAGGGCACCAGCGACGCCCATATCGTGCAAGGGCTGATCGCCGTGCTGTTCGCGATCTATGACGGCAAGACGCTCGACGAAATCGTCCGGACCGACGCTGAGGGGATTTTCTCCGAGCTTGGCCTAAAGGAGCATCTGACGCAGCAACGCTCGAACGGGTTGGCGTCGATGGTCAAGCGCATTCGCGCCGACGCCGAACTGATGCTTGCTGCCTGAATGACGGCCGGCACTCCCCGCCGATCATTACCCCCCACCCCTAACCCTCCTCGCAAGGGGGAGGGGAATATCTGTAGAGCGCGACGAGCAAAGCCGGACTGTTGCTTAGCTGCCTGAACGCTTTCTGCCCTCAGGCGCGATGACCCTCAGACTCGGTGACTCGGGGCTCGATTGTTGGGCGATAGTCGCTCGTGCCCCAGTGGCGGACGCGAACGGGCATCGCAGGCGCAACGTTCGTTTCTTTCAGCAATCCGTAGTGGCGCGCCAGCTGGCGTAAGGCGATCTGCAGAATGATCTTGCCCGACCGTTGCGGCCAGCCGCTGGCTTTCTCGCTGGCTTCGAGCCCCTTTAAATGGCAGCACACGTCGATGAGAACGCCTGCGAGATCCGGGCCGACGCTCGCGAGCGCGCGTCTCACACGTTCCCGCGCAACAATGATGGAATCCTTGATATCGGGTCCGATGTCGGGCGCTCCCCTCGCCCCGCTCCCGCCTTCGAGCAGTAGCGACCAGTTGGCCGTCACTCGCGGCGTCATCTGGGCGAACCAGAAATCGGCCCGAAGCTTCTCGCCGGCGTCGAACTCCTCATCCGACAGCATCGGCCGGCCATCCTTGTCCTTGCGGCGCGCGAGCCATGCCAAAGGACTTTCCTTGAGATCGCGTTCCGGTTCCCGGCGTGCTTGCGCGCCGGTGCATGACGGAGCGCGGCATCGTCTCGATCCCATCTCGCTTACCTCACTGTTGCAATGATTTTCGGTTTGGCTAATGCGTGCGGCGTGTTTCGCTGCGCATGACGAGCGTCGGGAGTGCCCAGCCCAGAAGATCGAGCGCACGATCGAACAGCGGATCGTCGCGGTGAAATTCGACTTTCAAACAGCCATGCGAAACCGTCGTGCGATCGCGTCCGAACATGGCGCCGACGTCCGTCAGCGTCATCCCGCACGAAACATGCGCGAGGTACATGGCGACTTGACGCGCGAATGCGATATCACGCACGCCGCGCGAGCCTGTCCACAGCACACCCGTCTCAATGCCGAAGACGCTCGTCATCGCGAGGTCAAGAGCAAGGCGCGCCTGCCGGTAGCGGTGCGGTTCGGCGGCGACGGAAAATGCCGCTCCTCTGGGTCGCGTCTTCAATGCCAAATTACGAGAGACTTGCAGCATGTGTCTTCCCCGTAGATTGAACTTAGTCGAAGCGTCGTGGTGACGTTGCGACCGGCGCCGACCGGTGGAACGTTACCGCCTCAAGCGGCGGCGTGGGCGGAAGATATGGCCGGCACGAGTACCGGGGATAAGTTTTTTTTTCCGCGTCGTCCCGTTCACTTTATTTGCGGGATTTGCTGACCAACTTATCCCCGCATGGGCGCTCCGCATCAGACTGCGCGCCATGCAACACAGCGTTTCGATACGGAACACTCAATCCCGGACGCGCGGCTTTGGATTCGGAATTGGCAATTCAGAGGCCAATCGCGTTGATGGACTCATGCGCGTCCTGTCGCTGTGGCCGAGCGAGCGCGCCGATCGCAGCCTCGACGGCCGAAAGAAACTTATTGCGATGATTGAACGCGCGCTGCGTCAGGAGCGCTGTCGTGGTCAAGGCGGACATCCCGCTTACGATCTCGAACGACATGCCGGTCTCTGCCGGATGCTGAAGGAAGAACGGTCCGCACTCGGCGCGCTGCAAAGGTCCATCGGCCGCCGGCAAGGGCAGCCCACGCGAGATTAAGAACGTTATACGCGGCGGGGGATCAGCGTTCGCGGCGCGTGCCGAGACCCATCTTCTTCGCGAGCTGCGAGCGGGCGTTGGCGTAATTCGGAGCGACCATCGGATAGTCGGGCGGCAGGCCCCACTTCTCGCGGTATTCTTCCGGCGACAAGTTGTAGTGCGTTCGCAAATGACGCTTGAGTGATTTGAACTTCTTTCCGTCTTCGAGGCAAATAATGTAGTCCGGCATCACGGACTTCTTTACCGCGATCTTCGGCTTCGCCTCTTCGCGCTCCTGCGGTGCGGCGCGTCCGGCGGCACGGCTCAGCGCGGCGTGCGTATCGGCGATCAGCCCCGGTAAATCGGTCGATGCAATCGTATTGTTGCTGACGTAGGCCGCGACGATCGTTGCAGTGATCGTCACGAGTTCAGGCTGGGCTGGGGTGTCCATCTGTTCTGTCTTCCGTTGCTTCTCTCGAACCGGGCTCCGGGGTCAGGCACAGGAGACGGGCGGCACGCTGCTCAGCGAAGTATCGTGTCCTTAGATCTTAGCCACATTTCGGTATTGTCTAGGCAAGTGAAGAGTTGAACTCCTTTTCACTTCGGAAAGCTTTGACTACAGGAATTCTCCATTGTCAATCTCCTGAGCCTACTGCACTTGGGACGTCGCTAATGCTTGCTCTACCACTTCCTAGATTGTGGCATTACTCCAATTGGAGAGGCACGTTACCGCCTGAGCCGGTTTGTTGACGGCGAAACCCGGCCGGTCAAGAAACCATGCCATACTCAGCAAAATTCCGGCTTCGAAGCGAAAGGCCTCTTCACCTCCATGACCGCGCAGTCCGCCTCCGCCACCACATCCGAGCAACCTCAAACCAACCGGGAGGCCGGACCTGCAGCGGCACAGCCGGTAGCGCCACGGGTGCCCGTCAGCGCGACCCATCACGGGATTACGCTCGAGGATGATTACGCGTGGCTCAGGGCCGACAACTGGCAAGAGGTCATGCGCAAGCCGGAGACGCTTGCAGCCGGCATTCGCGCACATCTCGAAGCCGAGAACGCCTATACGGAAGCGACGCTTGGCGATACGGCGGCGCTGCAGGAGATGCTATTCCAGGAAATGAAGGCGCGACTCAAGGAGGACGATCGTCAGGTGCCGCAGCCGGACGGCCCTTTCGAGTATTTCCCGCGCTTCGTCAAAGGCGGACAATATCCGCAGCTCTGCCGCATTCCGCGTGGCGGCTCGGCGGACGACGCACAGGTGCTGCTCGACGGCAACGCCGAAGCGTCGGGCAAAGCCTATTGGGATCTGGGCGATGCCGCGCACTCTGACGACCATAAGCTCCTCGCCTACGCGACGGATGACAAGGGCTCGGAACTCTACACGATCCGCATCCGCGATCTTGCGACCGGCAAGGATCTCGCCGATGATATTCCCGACACCCGCGGCAGCGTGCAATGGGCCGCCGACGGCAAGACGCTGTTCTACATCAAGGTGGATGAACACCAGCGCCCCCTTTCCGTTTATCGCCACCGTATCGGAAAGCCGGTGCGCGACGACGTCCTCGTCTACGAAGAAAAGGATTCCGGATTTTTCGTCGGGCTGTCGTCAACGCAATCGGAAAAGTTCATTCTGATCGACATCCACGACCACGAGACGAGCGAAGTCCGGCTGATCGACGCCGAGGCGCCGGAAGAAGAACCGCAGCTCGTGGCGCGCCGCCGCGTCGGGCATCAATACGGCGTCGAGCATTACGGATCGCATCTCATCATCACGACGAACTCGGACGGCGCGGAAGATTTTCGTGTCGTCACGGCGCCGGTCGCTGCGCCGAACGAGGCCAACTGGCGTGAGATCGTCCCGCACAAGCCCGGCCGTCTGATCATCGACGTGAATGTCTACACGCATCACATGGCGCGCCTTGAACGCGAGGACAGCCTGCCACGCATCGTCGTCACGCCGCTCAAGTCCAATGCCGACGGCGACCTTCTCGACAGGTCCGGCGAGCATACGATTGCGTTCGATGAGGAAGCCTACGCTCTCGGGCTGAGCGGCGGTTATGAATTCGATACGACGACCATCCGTTTCACGTACTCGTCGATGACGACGCCCGCCGAAACCTACGACTACGACATGGCGACGCGCGAGCGCGTGCTGCGCAAGCGCCAGGAAGTTCCGAGCGGTCACAACCCCGCCGATTACGTGACGCGGCGTCTGCTGGCGCCTGCCAAGGACGGCGAACTCGTCCCCGTCACGCTGCTTTACAAGAAGACGACGCCGCTCGACGGCTCGGCGCCGCTGCTTCTTTACGGCTACGGCGCGTATGGCATCTCCATGCCCGCAGCGTTCTCGACCGGGCGGCTGTCGCTCGTCGATCGCGGGTTCATCTACGCGATCGCGCACATTCGCGGCGGCAAGGACAAGGGCTTCCGCTGGTACACCGACGGCAAGATGAAAAAGAAGAAAAACACGTTCACCGACTTCATCGCCGCGGGCGAGCATCTGATCGCTGAGGGCTTCACGACGCGCGGCCGTATTGTCGCCAACGGCGGTTCAGCTGGCGGCATGCTTATGGGGGCCGTCGCCAACATGGCGCCCGATCTGTTCCTCGGCATCATCGCCGACGTTCCCTTCGTCGACGTTCTGAATACGATGCTCGACAAGGACCTGCCGCTGACGCCGCCCGAATGGCCCGAGTGGGGAAATCCGCTTACGAGCAAGGAATACTTTGATTACATCCGCAGCTATTCGCCTTACGACAACGTCGAAGCGAAGCCTTATCCGCACATCCTGGCGCTTGCCGGATTGACCGATCCGCGCGTGACCTACTGGGAACCGGCGAAGTGGATCGCGAAGCTTCGCGTCCTCAATACGAGCGACAATCTCGTGCTGCTCAAGACCAATATGGGCGCGGGGCACGGCGGCGCGTCAGGTCGCTTCGACGGGCTGAAGGACACCGCATTCAATTATGCGTTCGCGCTGAAGGTGGCGGGATTGGCTTGATCGACGCGCCTCCTGGCGTCCGGAAGGGAATGTCGATCAAGGGGATGTGGCGCTGGCGGCGCGAACGCCGGGACGCTTCAATGACGGCCGTTCACCCGATGCGTTCGCGTCGGAGGTGACCGGCATTAGGAAGTCAAACCGGCGCGCGCAAGAGTGACTCGGCGAGCCACCCGCATCCGTATTCCGCGGCGCAACGGACGCCAGAATTTACGCACGCGCTTCAGGGTATCGTCGACCACGCTCCGTTGCATGGCGAAGCGTCCCGCCCAGGCCAAATCCCTGCGTCCGCTGTTTTCTGCCGTGGCGATAATCTGTCGCCCATTAAAGCGCTCGTGCGGCGAATTGAAATGGCAGCTCAAATAGTGGAACGGCGTACGCACGCGGGGGAACGTCTTGAACTCCTTCAGCACACCGAGGCTCTCAAGCATCATCATCGTGCGCCGGCATTTGGCGCACTGGCCGCAGTTGCGCAGGGCATCCGGCTTCTCGTAGCAAACGCGCACCAGATCGTGCAGAACGTCCCAGTCTTTCATCAGACGGAGTTTGTCGAAGCGCGAATAGTACGCCCCATCGTGGATGATCTGAAGCTGATCCGTGGACAGAAGCGCATCAACCATCGGATGCGAGCCCCATGCTCTCAATGTCGTGTAGCTCATGGACGACGGCACCAGGAACCGGTTCAGGCCGCGCGCCAGAAGGAGCGCTACTGCACCGAGCGAGGCTCCGTGACCGAGTTCCCAATCCGGCACGAAGGCCCGAACATTGGACCTCATCGGAATACATTCGATACCGAGCGCCTCGAACGTTTCTTGGTATTGGGCTGCCGCGCTATCGAAGACATCCCTGCGATCCAACGGAATGTCGAGACCGTGCACGAAGACGGCGTACTTGCTACGGAAGCTCGGCGGCCGGCTGCGGGCCATGAACTGCGTAAAGAAGGAATCGACGCCGCCCGAGAAGGCAGCCGCGGCATGGCCGGAAGTCGGCTCGTCCGGCACCAGCTCTGCGCCGACAAGCCGGATCGGATTGAATTTCTGCGGCGCCCAGGCATTGAACACGCGCGTGTATTCTTCCAGCCCGTGACTAAGCCGCTCGGAAAAACAACCCTCGATCGTGATGTCCTCGTTGAGGATAGACGCCAATGGCCTGAGTGCAACGACGAACGGCTCGGTGCCGCGCGCGATCATCGCCTCGTACCGTTCAGGCAGAGAAAACCACAGCGTATCGGGAAGCCGGGTGGCCGCGGTCTCCACGCTGACGCGAGCGCTCAGCGTTATCGAACCGCTTGCTGACGTGATGTCCGGTGCGTGGATACGCATGCCGACGTCTCAATCCAATTCTAAGAATGATCCCGCGTTCTATCTCAGCGCCCTGATATGCGGCGTCAGGTGTCGCGCCCGCGGCCGATAACGTGCGCGGCTCATACTTATTACGTTATCGAGTTTATGGCATCGGGCAGAGGCGTTCGGGCCGCGAGAAACTGTGGATGACGAGGCATCCCGGTATAAAAGCCACGCCGACCGAATGGTCCGGGGCCTCTGCGAAAATCCTTGAAAAACAAGTGTTGTGCCGCCTAGCGGGGGTCATTGCTCTCGACGCGCACGCGAAGCGAACAGCTGACGTCGATCGCCAG
>JAICLG010000108.1 GCA_025927515.1 Hyphomicrobium sp. | reverse complement strand
TGCCGTCGCCGGTTCGAAGCTCGATATTCTCATACCCGAGCGTCGCGATGCGCTTGATGGCTGCCGCTGTCAGATCCTCGTGACGCTCGATTGCGTAGACGCGCTGTACGATCCGACTCATGACCGCGGCGGCGTAGCCTGAGCCTGCGCCGACCTCAAGCACCCGATGAGTTGGCTGCAGTGCGGCTGCCTCGATCATTGCGGCGACGATATACGGCTGCGAAATGGTTTGATCGTTTCCAATCGGAAGCGGTGCATCATCATAGCTGAACTGTTGCAAGTCCGAGGGCACGAAAGCTTCCCGTGGCACCTGGCGCATTGCGTTCAGCAGCGCGGGAGTATGGATGCCTCGCCGCACGAGCTGCTGCTCGACCATTTCATTGCGCGCCGCAGTGAAGCGATCTTCTGGGGATTGCGGAATGTCAGCTCCTGAGTGCATTTCTCGGAATGCCGCGAAAGAGCGACCGTGCATGCCCGCGTCGAGGGTAGGCAAATGCGGACAGTTGCGCTTCCTCTGTGAGATAGCAACTCACACTTCGGAACCTCGAAGCAGCAGTCGCGTTCCAGCTGAAAACCGGCACACGCATGACAAGGAACGTGGATGGCTGAGCTCCCTAAATCGCCGGAAAATCGCCCGAAGGTTTATTCCGCCGAGAAGGTGCGCCAGGGCGACATCATTTTACGGAAGCCGTGGCAGCGCATCGTTTTCCTTCTTGGCCTTGTGATACCTTTTGTTCTCTTGCTCATTTGGCTGGTCGTCCGACACTGGTCATCTTAGTGACGCTGTGTGATCAGGCTGTCGCAAATTTACGCAGATCGATCCTCGCCATCGAGTTCCCGACGATCCTCCGAAAGCATGCCGTGCGACGCAAACCCGCGTTGCGCGGGCGGTCACGTGTCTCCATTCGTGCGGGCTCGGGTATGTCGGAAAAAAAATGAGCAATCACAACGCACGGTCTCCAAACGCAGACGTGGTCCCGCTCGGAACCGGTCTCCTTCTTGCAATGGCGGTCGCGTGCGGCATTGCTGTCGCGAATATCTACTACAACCAGCCGATGCTGGGGGTTATCAAGCGAGATTTCGCGGGCTCAGCATCTGCTGGCCTGATACCAACGGCGACCCAGATTGGATATGGGCTGGGATTATTCCTGCTCGTGCCGCTTGGCGATATCATGGATCGCCGGCGTCTGATCGTCGGCCAATTTCTCCTTCTTGGCGCAGCATCCTTCGCAGCCTCCCTTGCGCCGACGGCTTTCGCGCTCATCCTCGCGTCGCTTTTGGTCGGGATTTGTGCGACGGTCGCGCAACAGATCATACCGTT
Source organism: Hyphomicrobium sp. (assembly GCA_025927515.1). Classification (GTDB taxonomy): domain Bacteria; phylum Pseudomonadota; class Alphaproteobacteria; order Rhizobiales; family Hyphomicrobiaceae; genus Hyphomicrobium_B. The sequence goes on along the minus strand of JAICLG010000108.1, from coordinate 8,295 downwards.
TGCAGCATCGATTGCGACTCCTGAGCGTCGCGGGAGCACGATCGGTACAGTGATGGCGGGACTGCTCTGCGGCATTCTTCTCAGCCGCCTGCTTGCAGGATTCGTCGCGACATATGATGGATGGCGGGAGATGTTTCGCCTAGGGATGCCGATGGCAGTGATCGCTGCCGTCGCCATGGCCATCACCTTGCCACGCGATTATCCACACACCGGCATGCCGTATGCGGCGGCGATCAAGTCCTTGATACATCTTTGGGGCTCCGAGCCGGTGTTGCGGCGTGCAAGCCTGATGCAGGCGGGAATGTTCGCATCGTTCTCGGCGTTCTGGACGATCCTTGCGCTGCATCTCGAAGAGCCGAAATTTCATCTGGGCGCGGATGCCGCCGGGCTTTTCGGGCTCGTGGGCGCGGTTGGGATTCTGGCTGCGCCGCTTGCCGGGCGTCTCGCCGACCGTCGCGGCACCGAACTCGTGTTGTGCGTCGGCGCGGTGCTGACGCTGGCGTCCTGGCTTTTGTTTGTCCTGTGGGATTCTCTGGCTGGGCTCGTCATCGGGGTGATCGCGCTCGATCTCGCGATGCAGAGCACGCTGATTTCAAACCAGCATCTTATTTACGCGCTGCGGCCCGAGGCGCGCAGCCGTCTCAATACGGTTTTCATGACCGCGATGTTCATTGGTGGCGCTGCCGGGTCGATAGGCGCCACCTTGGCGTGGGAGAGGGCAGGATGGGCCGCCGTCTGCGGTTTCGGCGTCATCCTCGCGCTAACAGCACTTGTTCTTCAGAAAGCCGGCCGGCCGGTAAGGGAGCCCGGCGCGGCCTGATCCTTCAGCCCCATGTGTGCGCCCGGCGCTAGACGGCCTGGACCAGCTCTGCCTTCGGCTGCGTGGCATATTTGGAAAACTGAAGCTTGAACAGCTGACTATATGAGCCGCCGAGCGCGAGCAGCTTCTCGTGCGTGCCGCTTTCGATGACTTGACCGCCTTCGATGACGTGAATGAGATCGGCGTGAAGAATGGTGGAGAGCCGGTGCGCGATAACCACCGTCGTCCTGCCCTTCGTCAACTGCTTCAGTTCCCGCTGAATGATTTCCTCCGTCCGGCTGTCGAGAGCCGACGTCGGCTCATCAAGGAGGATGATTGGCGCGTTCTTCAGGAAGGCGCGCGCCAAAGCTATACGCTGGCGCTGTCCACCTGACACCTGAGCCCCTAATTCGCCGACTTGCGTCTCGTATCCATGCGGAAGTTTGGTAATGAATTCATCCGCATTGGCCGACTTGGCAGCCTCGATACACCTTTCATCGGACGCATTCTCAAGACCAGTGCGAATGTTGTCCATGATTGTGCCTTCGAACAGAAACGCGTCCTGGCCGACCGTCGCAATGTTTTTGCGGACCGAAAGCAACGTCGCTTTGTTGATGTCCTGACCATCGATCGAGATGAAGCCGCTGGACGGCTCCCGGAAGCGCTGCAGAAGAGCGAAGATTGTAGATTTGCCGCCACCGGATAGACCGACGAGCGCGGTTGTCTTGCCGGCTGGAGCGAGCAGCTTCAGACCATTGATCACGGGTTTGTTTGCAACGTAAGAGAACGAGACGTCGTGGAATTCGATCTCCCCCTCTGTGACTTTGAGATCGGGCTTTCCCGGAGGCTCGTCCTCTTTGGCAGGTTCGTCCAGCAGCTCGTACATCATGCGGACGCCGATTGTGGATTGCGCCAATTGAAGATGGACGCGGGATAGTCGTCGAGCCGGATCGGCGCAAAGCAGCAGGGCCGTGATAAACGCGAAGAACTGTCCTGGCGTATCGCCGTAATAGAGATTTCGCACGCCAGCGTAAAATACGACGCTCGCGACAGCGATGCCGCCTGCGGTCTCCATCAATGGATTGACCGTGGCGCGGATGCGAAGCATTTTGTTGGCGAGGCGCTCGACCGCGGAAATGGCGTTCATCGCGCGTGCCCGCATTCTGCCTTCAAGCTGGAAAGATTTGACGACCTGCGCGCCTTGGCTCAGCTCGCGCGTTGTCCGGATGACACCGGATATCGAGTCGACTTCGCTTTTCGCCGCCTTCTGCACGCGTTGGCGCAATTTTCTGGAGGTGAAGGCGATCAGCGGGCCGCCGATCAGCGAAAGAGCCGTCATGATCGGATCGAGGTAAATCATCGTGCCCACCAGGCCGATGATCGTGAACAGGTCGCGGCCGAAGCTCATTGAGACCATGTTCAGGACGTCTCGCGTTGCCGACGCGTTATTCGAAATCCGGGTAACCAGGTCGCTCGAAGAGAACCGATGGAAGAGGGCGATATCAACTTTCAACAGATGATCGAACATCCGCTTCTGCGTCTGGGCAACGATGCGGTTGCCGATTGATCCGACCAAGACTTCGGAAAGGTACGCCGCAATTCCTTTCACGACAAAAAGCACCACGATCCCGAGCGTAATGCCGGTGAGCGCCGCGCGATTCTGGTTCACGAAGATCGTATCGATCACGTGCTTCATGATGTAGGCGCTCAGCGATGTCGCTCCGGCCACGACGATCATGGCAGCGATAGCTATGGCGTACTGTGGCGCGTAATCGCGACCATAGTCTCGCGCAAGCCGTTTCAATAAATCGGCGGTCGTCGTTGTTGGTGCCATGCGTCTCTCGTCTAGGCGGCAATCACGATCGGCATTTCGAGCAATATATCCGGACGGTCATCCGTTTCACGCTTCGAACCTGCGGCTTCTTACAGTCACCCTGAGCAATTTTTGTGGCATCCCCTGCCGATATCCGGCTGGCCGCGCGCGGCGGCGACTGCTTCTGCCGCGACGCATAAGCCGTGCGCTGCTTCAAGTTCGCAAATCGGGGTTCCCCCGATGGCAGGTGCGGTCAGCAAGCGGCAAATGTCAATATGCGCGAAGGGTTGTATTCCGGAGTTCCGGGAAGAGCTGGTCCGGCATGCTGTGGAATACTGGTGTTTTGCCAGCACAATCAGCGGCGCAATGTCGGGTTGCGGTTCGCCTCGGCCATCAGCCGTTGATTCGGTGAGGCTTTTTTCGTTCATTCGGCTGCTGCTGCGGCGAGCGAGATATTCGGTGCTCGGGTCAGCGTCCGACACTGGACGGCAGTGGTGGCCATCAGGACGTCGGCGCCGCGAATGGGCTGCCGGCGTGCATTTCGGAACAAGGTGCGGGGTAAGCGGGTTCAGTGCCGGCAGGCTCCGAGGACCGCCAATGCCGCTCTTGGCAGATTCACTTCGCAAAATTTCATCTGCACTCATCGTTGCCGCAATTTTTATCGCGAGCCTCGTGCTCGGACGAGAAGTTCTCGTTCCGCTGTCTCTCTCGGTGATTGCCTGCTTCGTGCTCGTGCCGATCGTTCGCTGGCTGGTAAAGCATTCTCTCCCGGAATGGCTCTCCGTCACATCTGTCGTCGTCGTCGTTACAGGAATTCTTCTAGGCGCCTCAATCGCGCTCAGCTCGCAGCTCTTGTCGCTGGCGGCGGAGCTTCCGGCTTATCGGACGAACGTGCTCGCCAAGCTCCATACCGTGGTGGGAGGTTCGTTGCCGAGCGGCGTCGTCAGCCGTGCGATCGATGCCGTCGAGACCTACCAGCAGATGCTCAATCAGGAATTCAAGCTAGACGCCGCTTCCTCGGCAGGGTCGCCATCTCCGCCCGACGCCACGCCAAAAGAGAAAGTTGTCGTGACGCAAGATAGTGGTTCAGGAGCATGGCGCGGCATCGAACTCCTTGCCGCGCCCGTCGCCCAGACGGCACTGACGTTTTTATTCACGCTGTTTCTACTCATGCAATACAAAGATCTGCGTGATCGCGTCGTTCGCGTTTTTGGCACGGAAAATATGAGTGAAACGACGGCGGCGATGTCGGACGCCGGTGATCGCTTATCAGCGCTTTTCACCGGCCAAGCCATTCTCAATGCATCGTTCGGTATCTTTGTCGGTTTGGTCTTGATGATCGTTGGGGTCCCCAATGCGCCGCTTTGGGGATGTGTGGCGTTTGTCATGCGTTTCGTTCCGTACATCGGCTCGTATGTGGCGGCCATTCCGCCCGTACTGCTAGCGGCAGCCGTCGATCCTGGTTGGACAATGACCATCAGTACGCTGGCCGTGTTCGCCATCGGCGAGCCGGTCATGGGGCAGGTGATCGAACCTTTTTTCCTTGGGAAACGTGCGGGACTTTCGCCGTTCGCCATGGTGCTTGCGACGAGCTTCTGGACATTGATTTGGGGCCCAGTCGGACTCGTTCTCGCCACGCCACTCACGCTCGCCATGGTCGTTTTGGGCCGGTACATACCCAATCTTGAATTCGTTTCGATTTTGCTGGGAGACGAGCCGCCACTTTCGGAACAGCAGGATTTTTATCATCGCCTGCTGTCGGGTGATGCTTACGCGGCTGCTGATCAGATCGAGGAAGCCAAAGAGGCTTCATCATTTGAAGGTGTCTTGGACCAATTGGTGTTTCCCGCTATTGGCATTGTAGCGACGGACCGTCGCCGCGGAAGGCTTGACGCCGAAACTGTCAAAGACCTCGAAGAAACGTTCGATGAAGTTGCCTCCGAGGTCTCTCCGTCGGGTGCGCCGTCGGATGCTCGCGTGCTGCTCATCCCTGTGCGCGGGATCTTTGATGCCATTGCAACGCGCTTCGCACTCGGAGCTATCAATGCGAAGTATCCTGACACAGCGAGTGCGGTGCTGGGTGGTACCGGTTTGACGGCTTTGTCGAGCATTGAACGCAGCGAAGCGTCGCCGCTGGAGAAGATTGTATTTGTCACGGTGGTCGGAATTGCGGAGAAGGCTTTCGCTTTTCTGACGAAAAAGGCGGCCGAGAAATTTCCCGGGTCGCAGATCTTCAAGCTCGATTTGAGCAGGCCCGGCGTCAGCATTTCCGACGCCGCCCAATCCAACGATAAGCCTCAGGTTTTCGTTCGGTTAACGGATCTGGCGGAGGCGGTAAAGCCATCGTCCGAAGGCGCGGAACCGCATTCCGTCCCCCGTCTAGTCGAGGATCGGGACTACAAGCCCGCCCTTTCAGGCAGTGAATGATTCAGTGCATTGCCGCGCGTCCAACGTCATGGCCATCGGAACAAACCTCGTGAGGCCCGAGTTGAACGATTGCCCGATTTCGGAACCGAATTCAGCGAGGTAAGCCAATGGCACGTTATGAATCATCTTCAGGAGGACGCGGAACCGCAGACGATCTTGTTGATCGCATCACGGATGTCGGGGCACGGGCGGCTGACACGATGGGCCGGATAGCCGGTCATGTCGAAGAGACGCGCGACGAGTTGGCAGCGCAGAGTGCACAGCTCAGCGCTAACGTCCAGAAAGTGGGACTGAACTTTTCCAAGGCACTCGACAAGTCCGTTGCCGAACAGCCAATGACGACGTTGGGCCTGGCCGTCGTCACAGGCTTCGTCCTCGGCGCACTTTGGAAGGCCTAACCTAGGACCGGATATGTTTGCGAGCCTATTCAAACGCGCCGAACAAAGCGTCGACTCGGCCATAGGTGATCTGGGAAACCGGATCATCATCACCATACCGTTTCTCGTGGCTTTGGGCTTCGCCGCTGCGAGTTTAACTCTCTATCTCGACCGTCTTTATGGCTCCGAACTAGGCACGCTCCTGGTTGCGATCGCGTTCTGTCTATTAGGTTTCATTATCGCCATCGTCGTCCGAGTGCGAAGGAATATCAGCGTTTCAAATGCGAATGCCGCGGACGACGCGGCGCCCGCGGATGAGAATGCGGCGTCGCGCCCGCAGTCGATGTTCGATGATGAGACAGTTATGGCGGTCTTGTCGTCGGCAGCCCCGATCGTTCTTCCGGCAGTGATCCGAACAGGTCTGAAGAACTGGCCGGTGATTCTCGCGGCAGCGGCGGGTCTCTATGTGGTCAGCAGGTCCGATCATCAGTCTGCGGTGACACCGGCCGCATCGCCACCCCCACCACCGTCTTCTTAAGGAAAACCCATGCACAGTACTGCTTCCGATTATTCCTCGACGCGTAACGCCAAACAGAATGTTGCGACGATCGGCAACAGAATACAGGATACGGCCCGCGAGGGTGTAGACATCCTGAAGGAAAATCCGGTCCTCACGCTCGTAGCCGTCGGGGTGCTTGGATTTGCGGTCGGTGCGCTTGCCGGACGGTCTTCCGTTCGTCGCCATGGCGCGCTCGACACGAGTTGGGATTCGCTGCATCGGGCCATCAATGCGGCGCGATCCGGAACCTCCGATAGAGTTGATAGTTGGCGGCAGTCGCTGAAAAACGAAGGTCTCTCGCCCGAACAACTGCCGAACCGCGTGAAGCAGCAATTTCGCAAGCTGCTGGCTTCGATCAGCGACTAAGAACGGGCAGCGCGCGTAAGTTATGCAACTAGCGCGCGTTTGCATTCTGCCCGAGCACAGTAAAAACGGCGCGCCGTCGAGACCAAGCGGCGCGCTTTCGCTCAGCTGGAATGAACTTCACGCTCAGCGATCGAATAGAATTGTCATCAGCAGCGATGAGTTTTCGATGCCATTGACGGAATGCCTTTCGCCGCCGTCGAGGTAGACCCATTCTCCAGCGGCCAACTCCATCGCGGTGTGTTCGAGCGCGATGCGCACGCGGCCTTCAAGACAATAGAGCGTCACGTTTCCGGATACTTCGTGAGGCGGGATTTCCTTGCCTGCCAGGACAACGAGGCGCGCGGCCTCGAAAGACGGCGTCTTGACGAGCGCTGTCGCTTTGGTTTGCGCGAGCTTGGGTCCCAGAGGCCGCAGGTCGACGACTTCGCCTGACTTCGCGTGGTGCATGGCCATTTCATTTTCCCCGCGCTTTAAGTTACTTTTCCATTCTGCCGGAGCTCGAAAATACTGACCCCGGCGACGGCAAGCCCGGTTATGATGTGCCAGAAGCGGAGCGATCCACTTCCACCATATCCGAATATGAAAGGGGAGACGGCGACCCAGATACCCCCGGCGAACTGACAGACCTCAAGCCATCGGCGAAAGTTCACGAGGTCCGCCTCGGCGAGTACCATGATGATCAATCCGGCGATTGCGGCGTTGATGACGGCGGGAGAATTGGAGACTTCCTCGACGATCCAAGGGGCCAAAGCGATTGCTATTCCGAAGATAATGCCGGCCCAGTCGTTCCATTCCCGGCGTGAGGTTCTCAAGTTCAAACTCGCCATTCCTCGCCTCCTTCATTCAGCGCGGCGCGCGGATCATTGCTCGACCGCTGTATCACTTTCGCAAATTATTACGCCGTTCGCTGGCGAAATGTTCGAGCCGTTTGTGGCCAAAGCTCTTTCAATTCGTCGGGAAGCTGATCTATCACGTCGGCAATTTCTCCTGGATCGCAATGATGCGCCAACAACGCGAAGACGTCGCGGATGGCGCGCTCCGAGGACACCGCATTGGGGAAATCCTTAGCGGCGATCTCGTGAACGAATTTCTGGCGCGAGCGGATCCGCGACGTCGGTTTGTGAGGTTGCCATCCCTCATAATAGATGCCGCGAACGAGGGTCGGAAGCTGAGCGCCGAAATCTACGGCTTCTTCGAGGGTGAGCCTGTCACGCAAGTGGTGAAGGACCGCGCGCAGGACCGCGAGCGACTCCTGAGGATCGGCAAGATCGCCGTTTTCGCTCAGCTCCTTAAGCCATTCCTGCGTCTTCTGAACGGTCCGGGCAATCGACGGGGGGAGTGTCATGGCGGATCTCTATGGTTCAAGTTACATCGGAAACCTTCGCGTCTGACGTTCATTGGGCGGCGCGGGTCATGCCCCAGGATACGACGCATCTCTCCATCCGATAAGTAGTGCTATCGACCGTGGTTCCACACTGCAGCGAAAGCCGACCGATTGGAATGGTCCGAGATCCCTGACGGAACGAAACCAATCAGTTTAGCCGCCAGGAACGGCAAGCTTCCGTAGCTGCTGCGATTTTCTTTTAATGTCCGAATGGCCGCGCGCGTGCGCGTCTGCGGGGCCGCTTTGGAGCAGCGTCGCTGTTCCAGCTGGCACGATTTCTGCCGAATACGTTTTATCCCCATAGACGTGAGGCAAAGCTGCCGTTCGGGCGAGCGCACCGAGGTGCTGTTGCGCGATGCGGCAGCTTCTTTTCGTCTCTATTTTTCGACGAAGGCTTTCTCGATAACGAAATCTCCCGGCGTGCCGGAGTTGCCTTCGCGAAAACCTCGTTCGAGACAGAACGACTTCAGCTGGGCCAGCATCTCGGGGCTGCCGCACAGCATCACCCTGTCTTGATCGCGGGAGAGTTCCGGCACGTTCAGTTCGGCAAAGAAGCCTGCCGACGTCATT
>JAICLG010000378.1 GCA_025927515.1 Hyphomicrobium sp. | reverse complement strand
GCAACGTTCGACGGCCGTGAGGCGGCCCCCGCCGCCGCGAAGCCGGATCGCTTCATGCGCAACGGCAAGCCGATGCCATTCGAAACGGCGGTTCTGTCGGGCCTGAGCGTCGGCGTTCCTGGGCTTCTGCGCACTTTGGAGGCCGTGCATAAGAAATACGGCAAGCTTCCTTGGGCCTCGCTGTTCGCGCCTGCGATCAAGCTCGCGGAGAACGGCTTTCCCGTTTCGCCGCGTCTCAACGTGCTTCTGAAGGAATCGCGGGCCGAGAAATTTTCTCCCGCGGCGCAAGCATACTTTTTCGATGAAAACGGTAAGCCTCCGGAGCAGGGCGAGCTGCTCAAAAATCCTCGATACGCGGAAACTCTGAAGGCGATCGCAGAGAGGGGCGCCGATGCCTTCTACTCAGGCCCGATTGCGGACGCCATCGTCAAGGCCGTCGGTCAGGCGTCAAGCATTCCTGGCGACATGACCCACGCCGATCTCTCAGGATACGTCGCCAAGGAGCGCGATCCCATATGCGTCGAATACCGCAGCCGGCAGGTTTGCGGCATGGGCCCGCCGTCGTCCGGCGAACTCTCCGTCGGCACGGTTTTGAAACTGATCGAACCGTTTCCTCAGGTTCAGGGCGCCGCTGCATTAATGGCACCTCCAGCTCTGCACATCATCGCGGAGGCCGAGAAACTCGCATTCGCAGATCGCAATCGTTACATCGCCGATCCGGATTACATCGCCGTTCCGTCCGGCCTCACCGACGACAAATATCTGGCAGGGCGGCGACGGCTCATCAGCCTGACGAAATCCATGGAGAAGGCCGAGCCGGGATTACCGCCGGGTCTCGCAAAGAAAACCTTCGGCAAGGACTTCACCAACGAGGTGCCGGGCACGACACAAGTCTCGATCATCGACGATGACGGCAATGCGTTGTCGATGACCGCAACCATCGAAAGCGCGTTCGGATCTCATCTCTGGGCGGCCGGGTTTCTGCTGAACAACGAGCTGACGGATTTTTCCTTCCGGCCCGTCGATGACCACGGCCTTGCCGTCGCCAATGCCGTCGCCGGCGGCAAGCGGCCGAGGAGTTCAATGGCGCCGACGATCGTGCTCGACTCTCAAGGGGCGCCCGAAATCGTCACCGGCTCGCCGGGCGGTTCGCAGATCATTCTCTACGTCGTCAAGTCGCTCGTGGCGATGCTGGACTGGGGCCTCGATCCTCAGCAAGCCGCGGCGTTGCCGAACTTCGGCAGCCAGGGCGGACCGTTCCTGATTGAATATTCGCCGACGTACATCTGGCCGGCATTCGAACTCACATCGTACGGTCACGCGATCACCAACATGACGATGACGTCCGGTGTCCACACCATCATGCGCAAGAACGGTCGCCTCGAAGGCGGCGCCGATCCGCGTCGCGAAGGTGTCGCGCTCGGTGACTGATGCCAGGACGAAGCACAACTGAGCGGGAACCGTCGTGAGCAGGCCGTCCATTACCGTCGTTGGCGCAGGCGTTACCGGGCTTTGGCAAGCATACGTACACGCGCAAGCCGGATATCGCGTGCGGCTCGTCGAGCAAAGCAGCAAGCCATTCGCTCTGAGTTCAAGCCGCTGGGCGGCGGCGATGATCGCGCCCGAATGCGAAGCGGAAGGCGCACCAGCGATCATCCGCGACCTCGGCCGCGAGAGCGTGGCGCTCTGGCACAAGGCTTATCCCGGTACGATCGTCAACGGCACGCTCGTCGTCGCGCCTGCGCGCGATGCCGCCGATCTGTCGCGGTTCGCAAAGATGACCGAGCGGCACGAAGCCGTCGCGGCGCCCCGCATCGCAACGCTCGAACCCGATCTGGCCGGACGGTTCGAGCGGGGACTCTTCTTTCCCGACGAAGCCCATGTCGGCGCGCATGAAGCGCTGAGTTGGCTGCTCGCGGAAGTGAACAAGTTGGGCGTTGCCGTAGAACTCGGTCGTCCTTTTGAGCAGCGCGATCAGGACGTGACGATCGACTGCCGGGGCATGGGCGCGCGGCGAGACCTGCCGTCGTTGCGCGGCGTGCGCGGCGAGCGCGTGGTTGTGCAATCCAGCGACATCGCGCTTTCGCGCCCGATCCGGCTTCTGCATCCGCGCCAGCCGATCTACGTCGTTCCGCAAGGCGCGGGACGGTACGTGGTCGGCGCGAGCGTCATCGAACGCGAAGACGACGGTCCCATGACGCTGAAATCGGCGCTCGATCTTTTGGGCTCGGCCTACGCGTTGCATCCCGCTTTCGGCGAAGCATCGATTCTCGACATGGGCGCTGGTGTT
>JAICLG010000279.1 GCA_025927515.1 Hyphomicrobium sp. | reverse complement strand
GCCGACGCTGGCGCCGCCACCTGACAACGGATCGATATAACCGATTTTTACCGTCTCCTGCGCCATTGCCGCTCCGCCGAACATCGGCAGCGCGAAGGCCGCAGCTATCATGAGTTTACGCATATCATTCCTCCCTGAGTTTGCGTTTCTTGAGTGTTGTCGGAGGGCACGGGCGCTGGAATGGCTCAGATTTCGGTAATCCCGCGGCCCTTTAACCGGCAACGATTGTGGGCCAACGCTCGCAAACCCGCAAGTCCGCTAGGCTACGGATACAACCGGAGCGGCTGCGGTCACATCGCTTAATTTGCTTGCAGGAATAGAGCGATGCGTGGATGGCAACGTCCGGGCTACCAATGAGGCTATGTGTCACGGGCCGGTATTTTTGCCGCGCCTCTATGCGCGAAAACCCGAGCTTCAACTCATGAAGACTTAGCTGCGCAATTGAACGGTGTGATCGAGATCGAGCGCCATCGCCGCTATCAGCGGCTTCATGAAATACGCGCCGTTGGCGGGAGAGATATCGGTTCGCAATCCCTGCGATTGAAGTTCGCTGGAAACGACGGGACCGACCGAGGCGATGCGCGTTCGTTTCAGCCCCTCACGCAAGCGATCCTCGCAACCATGTGCCTGCGCGACCTCGATCAAGCGGCGCACCTGGCCTGAACTTGTCAACGCAATCGCGTCTATTCGGCCCTGCGCCATTTCGTCCACCGCCGTCAGGATGTTGGCGTCTGCGGATTGCGCGTCATAGACGTACGGCGCGACACTATCGAGCTCGGCGCCTTGGGCGGCGATCGCTTGGGTCAAGGCGCTATGATCCTTGTCGGGATAAAGCTGCAAACCGACGCGATGCCCCCTGAGGTCGATCAGCGATAGCATCTCCGCAATCCCTTCGGAGGTTGGCTTTTGCGTGGTGGCGTGCGGCTCAAGCCCGATCTCGCGCAGCGCTCGGCCAGGCTTCGGACCACGCGCGTAGTTCCGCGCCTTGCCGAGTGCGTCGATAAAAGCCGGTTCAACCTCCATGCGCCGAGCGACTTTGAGCAGGCGCCGCAACCCTTCGCCTGTGGTCAGCACTAGATCGTCGCAAGGCCTTTCGATGAAGCGCCGGATCCAGGCTTCGATTGGCGCGGCATCCGGGGCATCGCGGATGATGAGCATCGGGCATTGCAGCACATCCGCACCCTGTTCTCGGAGCAAACGCGAAAATTGCGCTTCCTCGCGCGTCTCCAGGATGAGAATACGGTAGCCGTTGAGTCTGCCAGTCATGAGATCACTTGGCCAATTTGCTCGTCGCCGTGCTCGCTTCCGGGATTGGCGCGAGTTCACGGCCGATGATAGAGCAGGGTCGCGCTGGCCTTCAACATTCAACCTGATTGTACATCAATCCCCTTCATGCCCGATCATCAATACGTATTGACCCTGTCCTGTCCGGATCGTCCGGGCATCGTCTCGGCGGTTTCCACGTTTCTCGCCCACAACGGGCAAAACATTCTCGACGCCCAGCAGTTCGATGACATGGAAACCGGTCAATTCTTCATGCGGGTCGTATTCGCCGCCGCCGATCTCGCGGTCAATCTGGCGGCCCTTCGAACCGGGTTCACGGCGATCGCGGAACGGTTCGGCATGGATTGGCAGATGCGCGATCGGGCCACCCGAAGGCGGGTCATGCTGCTGGTGTCGAAATCCGATCACTGCCTCGCCGATATTTTGTATCGCTGGCGCACCGGCGAACTCGAGATGATTCCGACGGCCATCGTCTCCAATCATCCACGCGGGACCTACAGCAATGTCGATTTTGGTGAGGTGCCTTTTCACTATTTGCCGGTAGCCAAAGAGACCAAGCGTGAGCAGGAGGCCGCGATTTGGCAATTGGTACGCCAGACCGAAACCGATCTCGTGGTGCTCGCCCGCTACATGCAGATACTTTCGAACGAGATGTCGGAGAAGCTATCCGGCCGCTGCATCAACATCCATCACTCGTTTCTGCCAGGGTTCAAGGGCGCGCGGCCCTATCATCAGGCGCACGAGCGCGGTGTCAAACTGATCGGCGCCACCGCGCATTATGTGACCAGCACGCTGGACGAAGGTCCGATCATCGACCAGGATGTCGAGCGGATCAGCCATCGCGACAGGCCCGACGATCTCGTTCGCAAGGGCCGCGATATTGAACGGCGAGTGCTGGCACGCGCCATCCGCTATCACCTGGAGGATCGGGTCATCCTCAACGGCCGCAAGACGGTGGTGTTCATGGACTAGCGCAAAGCAATGCCAACCATCGCTGCGGCACGTCCGGTCAACAGGATCAACCGGTGTTTCGGGCGCACCAAAACCGGCGCAGAATTACGAAGACCAGTAACAGCAGGGTGCTAACGACCACCGTCAGGATCGTGATGATTGCCTTTTTCGGCCAGCTCGGCACGGTCGGCAGATCGGGAGGGCCAAAGACAACATCAGACGAGATACCATTCAATGACTCTCTTAGTTCGACAAGAGCCTTTAGATTATCGTCGCGTTTTTCGATCAGGTTCATCATCGGGGTCGCGAGTTCGCCCTGTTGGCTCTGCGTCACCAGAGATGTCGCATCCTTTTGCAGCCGATCGAGCAATTGGGAAATCGACTTCGCCTGTAAATCTCTGCGCTCAATCTCAGCTTCGATCGCTCTGCGTCTCTCCGGTCGTGGTTTGGTCGAGTCCAGCCAGGCTTCGATAAACAGCGCGTTGATTTTCTGTGCCACGCGCGGATCGCGGTCCGAATATTCCTGGCGGAACAATTTGGACGCGACCTGGATCTCACCGGGCGCTACGACAATTCGGCGATTGCTATCAAGAGATCTCCGATCTCGCGGTACGTCGAGCTTCGCAAGTACCTTCTCGAGGACCGGGGTCGAGCGCATCAGCGAGTCCGCGGAGCGGGCGCCTGCCTCGTCGAGGCTCAGATAGGCCGTGCTGGTATACCATTTGGGCAGAGCACTCGCGATCCCGAACGCGACAACGCCAACGACCAGCGGCCCGATCAGCAGCAGTTTGAGATTTTCAAGGATCAGCGCACCGAGCATATCGAGGCTCAAGGCGTGGCTTTTTTCTTGCAGCACGTTCTGGGGCTCTGGGTTGTTGCGTTGCGTGGAGAACTTCACCGATTTTGCCAATGCCGCGCCCGATTCAGTCGTCACGATATTTCCTTTAGACCGGGCATCAACTCGGCCCCGGAATGCAGGAGCCGTGAAGCCGATCTTTGTCGGTTAGTCAACTTACGATCAACCTACCACGTCTAGGTCAGCCAATCCTTCGCCCCTCGCTACTTGATAATCTTCCGCAACTATCGACTTTTATAGAACTGGAATGTTGGCGGCGGAAACTTTTCGACCGTGATCGGATCGAAATTGTCCCGGACATATCTCTCGATGAGCGGGTGAGTGTTGCGGAAGCGCAAATCGTCGCGCCCATCTACAGCCTGGTCCAAAATCATGACAAAGCCAGGGTCGGCAGCCTTGATCCGCTCGATCTCCTTCAGCTCATTTTGCTTGTCACGTGGAAACAGCGCGTGGCTGTCCCACATCGGTGACTTGCGATTGAACAGGGTGTACGCCGCCGGCCAAAGCGGCGTAACCAGGTAATTGCGGCCGTCAGGGGCATAGCGTTCAGTAACGCTCGTCAGCATCGTGATAAATCCCGCAATCAACGGCTGCACCCTGAGCGTGTTCCCTCCAACCTGCATCGCGACGCATCGCTCACGGACCAGGCAATTCCAGCCCGTATTGTTCGGCAGCGCCACGATTAGGCTTACGCCCATGACCGCCGCAGCCCATCGTCGTCTTTGTGGCAAATCTTCTATCAGAATGAAGATGCCGATTAGCATCGGAAAGATGGCCAGCGCGAGATGAAAGAGTTCCGCGCGAGAGAAGGCATAATGGGCGTAGGGCAGCGCCAGCATCGAAGCTGCGACAAATTGTGGAGGAACCGGCTTTCTCAGCACCGCTTGGCGAATAACCCAGAGCAAGCTCAAAACACCGAACGCAAG
>JAICLG010000341.1 GCA_025927515.1 Hyphomicrobium sp. | reverse complement strand
CATGTGACGGTCATCGCGATGAAAGTCTGCATCCGCCTCATTCTCTTTCTGCTCGTCCTGTTCCTCTCTTCTTTCGCGACTGCATCCGCGCCGATGCGACCGTTCCATCGCTCGGCACCATTCCTTTTAGGCGCCGATATTTCCTGGGTGCAGGAGGACGAATCCAATGGCACCGTCTTTTACGATCGCGGGAAACAGCAGGACATCTTTCAAATCCTCAAAGACCACGGCTTCAATGCCATTCGCCTCCGCGTGTTCGTGAATCCCGGATCAGCTCACGGATATGCTTCCACCAGCAAGGAACCCTTCTGCGATTTGGCGCATACGCTGGTGATGGCACGCCGCGCGCACGACACTGGCATGGCCCTGCTGATCGACCTGCATTACAGCGACACTTGGGCCGACCCCGGCAAGCAGACCAAGCCGGCGGCGTGGGAGCATCTCGATTTTCCCGCACTGCGCCAGGCGGTCTACGACCATACCTTCGCGGTTCTCTCCGCACTCAAGCGGCAGGGAACCGAGCCGCGGATGGTGCAGATCGGCAACGAGATCACCAACGGCATGCTCTGGCCCGACGGACGAACCCGCGATCATTTTAATCAATTCGCGGACTTGCTCGAATCAGGAATTTCTGCCGCGCGAGCGGTCGATCCGCATATCCAAGTCGTTTTGCATCACGATAAGGGAAAAAACAACCAGGCCGTGCGCGCCTGGCTCGACAAGCTGATCGCCCGCGGCGTGCAGTTCGACATCATCGGCCTCTCCTGCAACGACACCGGCTCCCCCGATCGCTGGAAAGAAAACTTCGACGACCTGGCCACGCGCTATCCGCAATATGGCTTGATCGCCGCCGAGTATTCCTATCACAAGCGCGAGCTGAACGACGCCGTCTTCAATGCCCCCGATCGCCGAGGCGTCGGCACCTTCATCTGGGAACCCACCCGCCATCACGAAGCTATTTTTTCGCCGCACCGCACTAAGGATGGAGAAGAAAATGCCGGACCCAAGCCCGGCACCATCGGCGCCGCGGGACATCGGCCTCGGACGGGGCCGTTTGATACGAATGATTTGATCGATCTTTATTCGCAAATTGCGAAGGATTACGCAAAAGCGCCTTGACCGGGCCAGACGCCTTTCTCCCAATAGCACCGCAATAGCACCGCAACTTGAACTTTGCCGCGATTTATGGTGTAATGGGCTTCAGGTAATTGACGAACGAGTCGTCGGCACGCTTTGTATCGTACCCTCCTCTCTTAACCCTTCTACCTTCCTGGGCCGGACATCGGTCCCTTTCAAATTTCGACCCGGAAAGTAAAGCGCGGGTCGTCACGCCCAACAGTAGGAGATATCCATGGGCAGCAAACTGTATGTCGGGAACCTCAGCTATAACGCGACGGGTTCGGAACTGGAACAATTGTTCGCACAGCACGGCAGCGTCCAAAGCGCCGAAGTGATCGCCGATCGCGATACCGGCCGGAGCAAGGGCTTCGGATTCGTGCAGATGGGTTCGGACGCCGAAGCGCAGACGGCGATTGCCGCCCTCAACGGCAAGGAACATGACGGCCGCGCCCTTACCGTCAACGAGGCCAAGCCACGGGAGGATCGTCCCCGCGGCGGGGGCGGCGGCGGATTTGGCAATCGCGGCGGCGGTGGTGGCGGCGGCAAGCGCCGCAACTTCTAACCATCCCGGTCCAACACAAAAGCGGAGGCCTCGACTTAAGGCGAGGCCTCCGCTTTTTTCAATTAGTTTTGCTGTGTAAGACTACTAAAAACGAGCGTTGCGCGCGAAGAGTTGTTCGACGGCGAGCCGTGGGTGAACGAGCAGCTTATCGGGATGTCCGTCCCGGTCCATCGTGAACTTGAAGTGTCGGACATTCCGCCGGGCGGGAAAATGGGGATAAGTACATTTCTTCCCGTGGCATCGAAGCTTTACTCATCGCGCCATGTTCCTTTGAAAGCCTCGCCCATCCGCTCCGTCTTTCTCATGTAGTGAGTTCCCTTCGCGGCGTCGTCGCCGCGTTACGACGATGCGCGAGGTTCTTCGGCGGAGCGCATGCTTATGAGGCCACGTCTCATATCTCTCGCGGCGTTGCTCATCCTTTTGCTCGGCTCGCTTCCTTCGCTTGCGCAAGAGCCGCCAAAGTATAAGCTGGAGGTCGGGCAGGAAATTCAATATCAGAGCGTCGAGGATTTGCAGGCCCTCCGATCCACGGACGCGTCGCGTGAGCAAATCGCGCAGACCTGGTGGGTGATCCATCGCAATAAGGATGGCAGTTCACAGGTTGTCTTTCTCGAGGCGAGCAAACGCACGGAAGCGTCGCCGGGGCACGAACGTCAGACGAGTCAGAGCCAGTTCGTGCGCATTTACGACGTCTATCCGGACGGGCGAGTCGCGCCAGACATGGGTCGTTTTGATTTTCCGCGCCTGCCGACGGATCGGACGCAAATGACGTGGCGGGCCGAATACGCTGATGGGCGGATCGACTATGCCATGCTCCCGGCACAATCGAGCGCGAAAGAGTTTGTGTTCAAATACGAGGAGCACTCGCTGGACAGCGAGATCGATGCGACCACCCGGTCCGGCACGGTGCACTTCGATTTGGATCGCGGGCTGCCGGTCGCATCGACGATGGACTTCACCCAGGACTTCGGCTTTCACGTCAAGATGACCACGTCGACGCGGCTGAAGTTGGTCGAGATGAAAGGCCCGGCCTTTACCGAACAACTGGCCCGCGAGGCGCAAGTCTATTCCGATGCCGTCCACAAATATCAGCAGGCGGAGACGCTCGCGGAGCGCGACTATGCGAAAGGCGATGCAATCTTAAAGCAGGCCGGCGACGATCTTCGCAAAGCGCGGTTCCAAATCACACTTCCGATGTTCGCGACGGAGCTGGACAAGATGCTGTCGAGGCACGATCGCATTGTGAAGTACTACAGGCAGGAGGCGCAGCACGTCGCCGGACTGATT
>JAICLG010000402.1 GCA_025927515.1 Hyphomicrobium sp. | reverse complement strand
CGGTAGCAGTCGTCAAATGTCGGCGCCGACTTCGAAGCGCCGGCGTGCTGGTTACCCATATCGTTGAAATCGGACGAACCGGCTTTGGCGGGGGCGAGCGATAGGAGGCCGCCGGCCACAAGCGCGGCGGTAGCGAGGAGCAGATTGTGCATTTGCAGTCCCAGGTTGGAGATTCTGACGACAATCCAACGTGGCCGGTGTCAATCCGCCTGCGTAAAGAGAATATAAAATCGAGCGCGGTCGACCGCTGCGTGACTTTTGAAATGTCCCGGCTCTGACAATGCGAAAACAATAGCGATGACGGGCCGTGCATGTCGTGCACGGCCCGCGCCATTCGCACCATGGCTCAGTGCGATATGTGCTTCTTGTGCCGGTGGACGACCGAAGCCGGCGCCGGGCACGGCCGGATGTAGCCGTAGAAGCCGAACGGATCGGTCGTGACCTGACACATTCCGGCGCGCTGCATTTCGCCGCCGGGATAATAGGCCGGCTCCGCATTGGCGGAAGCGACCGAGATCATGCCGCCGAGCGCGAGCGCGCCGGCGAGAGCGAGACAAGTGCGCATGTATGGTAAGCCCCAGTTCGAGTTGGCAACGACAATCGAACGGACGCACGGCGGCGCTTCCTGCGTAACACGCGCATATCGTCCGGAACCGCGCCGGTACACGACGTGTAATCGCGTGCCTGCTACGAACGTCGCATATGGATGCGCAAATGGTTGAATCGGAATTTGAAAAAGACAGGGGCGGCGCATCAACGATGCGCCGCCCCTCGCATAAACAAATCTCGTCTTGTCGCTACTTCACGGCCGAGAACGACGTCGGCAGAAGGAAGGAGTTGGCAATATTAGCGACGATGGCACCGTCCTTCTCGGTCTCGGCGCGCTTGGCGATCCATTCCGGGTCCGACTGAAACGCGTTCCACTTCTGCTCGCGCTCGCCCATCGATTCCCAGGCCAGCATGTAGGTGAGCTCCTGGTTCGATTCTCCGACGACAGTGGTCCAGAAGCCGGCCTGGCGGATGCCATGCCGCTTCCACAGGTCCAGCGTGATCGCCTCGAAGCGCTTGAGCAGCGCCGGCATGCGGCCCGGCACGGCGCGATAGACACGCATCTCGTAGATCATCTCTCTCCCCCCAATGTCCGTTGTCGTTGATGACGGCGAAGTCGTCGCCGATCAGATCACACCAGCCTCGACCGCTCCACCGCCGCGCCGATGAAGGAGGCGAACAACGGGTGCGGCGCGAACGGCCGCGACTTGAGCTCGGGATGGAATTGCACGCCGATGAACCAGGGATGGTCCTCGTACTCGACGATCTCCGGCAGGATGCCGTCGGGCGACATGCCGGAGAAGCGCATGCCACGCTGCTCGAGGCGGTCCTTGTAGTTGGTGTTGACCTCGTAGCGGTGGCGGTGGCGCTCGGAGATTTCCGTGGATCCGTAGATTTGCGCGACGCGGCTGCCGCGCGTGAGCACGGCATCGTACGCGCCGAGCCGCATCGTGCCGCCGAGGTCGCCCGCGGCGTTGCGTTTTTGCAGTTCGTTGCCCTTGACCCATTCGGTCATCAGGCCGACCACCGGCTCCGGCGTCGGGCCGAACTCGGTCGAGTTGGCAT
>JAICLG010000183.1 GCA_025927515.1 Hyphomicrobium sp. | reverse complement strand
TGCTGCAAAAGCAAGGGGCGATCAAATACAGCCGCGGTCATATCCAGATCGTGGACATAGAGCGCCTGAAGCGATCAAGCTGCGAATGCTATGAAGCGGTGAGAGACCACTACGATCGCATCGTCATCCATCACCACAGCTAATCGCCAGACGCGCCCCAATCCTTCAATATTTCGGAACGCGGTGCGTGCGACAGTCGTAAGGACCGTCAGAGCTTCCTTATTCGCGTTGTAGAATTTTCGCGTTGAGGGTGCGTCCAGAAACGTTTGATGCGTTGTAGCTGCCGATTTGAGAATCGATCAGAAAGCCGGAATTGCGAGCTATAAGTGGGGGAAGGCATTGAATCTCCGGAAGCTATGTTTTCGACTTCGAGACAGAAAGTCAGATTGCCCAAAACTCCCGCAGCTACCCAAAAAAAAATAGAAGCGAAAGCAGACGGTAGCTGAATAGCTATCGGGTCGATCGGGAATATGGCGGTTTGGCTGCCAATGCTGATTTCGAGCGTTCCCATCTTCCCGTTGGACCGCGACATTGAAATCTTCTCTCTGATCGATGGTATGCGTGACGTTCCGCTGCGGGAGGGCATGGTCAGGAATGTCAGCGTCGAACAGGTCAAGACCGTGCTGAGTGGTGCCGGTTTTCCCGACAATCAGGCGCCCCTGCGGTTTATCGTCATGGCGCTCAAGCTGCGCGATCAAGTGGTCCTGATCGACTCGGGTACGGGCGGTCATCCGATTTATGGTGAGGGGAACGGCCGGTTATTCGAGAGCATGGCGGCGGCGGGCCTTGACCCCAAGGCAGTCAAGACGTCCTCATCTCCCATCTCCACGGCGACCACATTTATGGCCTCATGAACAATGAGAGCGATGCGCAGGTCTTCCCGGATGCCGACATCGTGGTGCCCGCCGCGGAATTGAAATGGTGGACGCGCCCCGGGGGGTCGAGTCGATCGATCTCGGACCGACGCGCAAAGGCCTCGCCCAGCGAATTCAGGCCACGGTGGCGACTTGGAAAAACGTCAGGACCTTTGAGGGAGAACCAGAAACCCTGCCCGGTGTGCACGCCGTTCAGGCCCCCGGCCATAACCCGGGAATGGTCGCGCATCTGGTCGCCTCCGACGGCGAACAGTTCCTGATCAGCGCTGACGTGGTCAATCTTGCGCCACACATTTCAACAAATCCCGAGTGGCAGCTCGCTATCGACCAGGATCCGCAAATGGCTGTCGAAACGCGAAGGAAGATCTTCGATCGCGCAGTCGCCGATAAGCTCACCATTTCGGGTACTCACTGGTTGATGCCGAACGTCGGCACGCTGGCCAAGGATGGCAGCAGGTACGTATTCGTAGCCGAGGGGTAATATTCCCGCGACACTATCTGTTGGCAATTGCAACACAACTGCACTCGTAACAGAGAACCGGTCGGCATCTGAATCAGCTTTTGGCGCATCGCCGCATGGCCGCGGCCGGCTTCCAAGTCTCAACAAAGCCGCGACTCGGTCAGATTAAAGCGGCCGGCGCGGAGAACCGCGATGGGACGGAAGCCACTCTCGGTCAGGAGCCGATAATATTCCCTTTCGGTCCGTTCCCGTCCACCTGGACCGCGCAGCATGTTTAAATCGCTCATCGCGCACGACCTGCCCGCGTCATCGGGACCGGGCAATTCCGGCATCGCACGTTCGACTAATAGCAGTCTGCCTTTTTGGGGAAGCGCTTTGCGGCAGTTTCCCAAAATGATGCGGCTGCGCTCATCATCCCAGTCGTGAATAATGCTTTTCAAGATGATCGCATCGGCCACTGCGGGCACCGCGCGAAAGAAATCGCCTGCAACAAAGTCGACGCGATCGGAGATTCCGAGGTGCCTGAAGTGCTGGTTGGCGGCGTCGGCGCACCTCGGCAGATCGAAAGCCGTTCCTCTGATGGTTGAATATGCCCTCGCCACCGCGCCTATGAGTTCCCCGGAGCCGCCTCCGACATCCATCAAGTGGGAGATCGTGCTAAGGTCGTAGGCTTGCAGTAGATCGTGCGTGACCAGCCGTGTCAGATCTGTCATGGCGTCATTGAATATTCGCACATGCTCTGGCGTGCGCGACATCAGATCGAAATTGTCGTCGACGTCCTGGAGTTGGGCAGCCGTCTTCCCCGACATGATCGAATCCAGAAGACCATCCCACCTCCTGACCAGCATGGAGCCTTCAAAGATGACCCAGTTCTTGAACGATCGTTCAGCAGCACCGTCGAGCCCGGCCCCCAGTTCGTTTAGCAAGTAGCGGCCTTCGACGCGAGAGCAAATACCGACGGTCGAGAGAGCGACGAGCAAGCGGGCCAGTGCGTCCCGATCCGCGTGGGTTCGACTCGCGAGTTCGTCGACCGTTCGCGGTCCGTCGCGCAGCAATTCGGCAAGGCCCAGACTGGCAGCGACATAGATCACAGCCGTCACACGGTGCGATTGAACAAGGTCCAATAACTGTTCGGGGGGATTGGTGGTCATGTGCGGCCCTAGTCTTCGATCGGGAATCCTGACGCCATGACGATCGGTCCCCAGCGTTCGAACTCGGTGCGCTGGATATGTTTAAGTTCGTCCGATGTCGTTCCTGTTGGCTCGCACCCCATGGCATGAATCTTTGCGCGTATTTCGGGATCGCTCCCGATTGCAATGATCTCCTTTCCCAGGCGCTCAACGAACTGACGCGAGAAATGGGCAGGCGCATAGAATGCGAACCACCCGGCCGCGTCGATATCGATCCCGCTCTCCTTCAAAGTTGCGGTCTGAGGCAGGAAGGAAGATCGCGCAGTGGCTGCGGTGGCGATGATGCGTATGCCACCGCCCCCATGTTGCTCCAGGAGTTCGGAAAGAAACGCCATATACATCGGGACCCGGCCGGCCAGCACATCCGGGAGAGCAGCAGGCGTACCCCTATAGGGCGTATGGCGCAGGTTTAGGCCTGTGATCCGGCCAAACTCGCCGCAGATGAAATGAGGTGCTGTACCTGCTCCCGGCGAGCCGTACACGGCCTGTTCTGGATTGGCCTTCATCCAGTCGATGAGTTCGTGCACCGAATGAATGGGCAGCTTCCCGCTGACCGCCAGAGCCAGATCGACCATCATCACCTGCGAAAGTGGCACAAAGTCGCGCCCTGCATCGTATCCCAGGCTCCTGAAGAGATGCGGCTGAAGTGTGAATTGCGAAGCGGAAGCAAATAGCACTGCCTCCTCCCCCGGTGCGGCATTCTTGACCGCCTGAGCGCCGATGCGCCCGCCAGCGCCAGCACGGTTCTCCACAATCGCCACCTTACCGAGCCTGGTATGAAGCTGCTCGGCAAACAGCCGGGCGATCGAATCTCCCGACCCACCAGGCGCGAATGGAAACACGATCTTCAGCGGCTGGTCCGCAGCAATAACGGGTAGCGGAAGAGCCAGAGCCGAAAGCCCGGCCAGTATGGCGCGACGCGAGTAAAGCTGCATGGCGTTCTCCATGTGCTTGGGACAGCAACCCGATGATCCGGTCGGCTTTCCATCTCGCTATTCTGACGCAACGACGCTATAACCCGAAATTGCATTTTCCTATCGGGCTATAACGTGAGGTGAATACCCATGCAGTGGCAGGACCGCATCGGCCGACGCCTACGCCTCAAGGATCTACATACGCTGCAGACCGTCGCAGAGGTCGGCAGCATGGCCAAGGCGTCTCGCCGTCTCGGGTTGTCGCAGCCGGCGATCTCCAAAGCTATCACCGATATGGAGCATGCCGTCGGAGCAGCGCTGCTGGATCGCACTTCGCGCGGAGTTGAACTCACTGAGTGCGGTCGCCTTCTGGTGGATCGCACGCGCGTCGTTTTCGACGAAATAAAGCTAGGTGTTACCGACATTGTGCAAAGGTCAGATCCGACGCAAGGGCTCGTTGCGATCGGTACAACCGAGCCGGTCACCGCCATCGTTACAGAAATTATCGGACATCTCGTCCGCAGATATCCAGGCATGAGGTATCATATCACGATAGGTGATCGTGATGCGCTGGAGCATGCTCTGCGCCAGAGAATGCTTGATCTGGCCATAACGCGCTGGGCGCCGTTGCCGGTGGCCGATGATTTGTCCGCGGAGGTGCTGTTCAGATCCTCCCTTGCGGTGATGGCGGAGCGACGGCATCCGCTCCTGCGATCGAGGAAAAAGTTGAAGCTCGCAGAACTTATGCAAGAGCAATGGACGCTCTCGCCGCCCGATTCTTTTTTGGGGCGTACCGGCGTCGAGCTATTTCGGCGACATAACCTGCCGCTTCCGCCAACGACCGTCACCACGATTTCAATCTACATGCGGTTGAATCTGTTGGCGAGCAGCCGGTTTATAACCCTATTGCCCATGCAGATACTCAGAATGCGATCGAGTAGCGCATGGCTGCGCGCGCTGAACGTCGATCTTGGCGATACTTCCGCCCCGATAGCCTCAATCACCTTGAAGGGACGACGGGCCGGAGGTGCCGTCAAATTATTCCAAGAGGCTAGCCGGGAGGTCTGCAGGGCGCTGGTTGGAGTGAGCTGATTGGTCCGAGCGGACTGCTCATAAGCGGACCTGACGAGTTTATGAGTACGAGTTTATGAGTACGCGCCCTAGCTTCGAACTCACCCGCCAAAGGTGCATCCCATGCTGCGCATCGGTTGAGTCAATCAGTGCCGGATAAACATACCGGATTGGCTTTGCGGGGATCCACCGCGCGTGGGCCACTGCGATCGTCGAGCGCGGGACCGTCGAACCATCGATACAATCGCGCGAACGCCGTATCCGGAGAGAAATCCGGAAGCGAAAATGGAGGCGAGAGGAATTAGTGCGTGAGTATCCATTATTCTTGCCCCCGATTGCACGATCCAAGGTTATAGGGCCACGATGCCCTTTAGGAGACCGCTGAGAGGTTTTCCCCGTTTTCCCGTGCGCCCGTTCACTCGCCGCTGCGGACACTGCTAGCGATAGTTGATCGAAACAAAAACCGCCCCGTTTAGGAGGCGGCTTTCATTTCGCGTGATGCAGGGAAGAATTAGACAGCGGTGAGGGCGAAGCCGTTCTTCCTCTTTCGATACGCCATGAAGCCAATACCCCCCGAAGCCTAGGATCATCATGGCCCAGGTAGACGGTTCGGGAACGTTCGAGGAAAAACTTCCTTCCAAAGGCGTCAATCTCAAAATGCTGTCAGTCTGAGTAATGAGCAACGTCCCAAGTGTGTGACGTCTACGGCAACCAATTCCGAACGCGATCTTCCAATTCCTTGTGTTTCGTCTCCGGATCAGTCCATCTGTTCCAGACGACGCGGGAGAATAGCGCGCCAACGATCATGATCAGCGTGGCCAATCCAACACCTAGCCAAGTCGGGCTGAGAAATACAAACGTCGCGACCGCCAGGGGAATACTGGCGCACCAAACTGCCGTCGATAGAAGTGGGCCTCTCACTTCTTCATCCTTTGCCCTATCAGCGTAAGTGTGCGGGAGATGATGGCGAGAACGACATAGATGATCACGGCATTTAGGAGGATCGCCAATAAAAATAGAGTACTCGGAAAATAGTCGACCCAAGGCAAACCCAGCAGGACCGCGGCTAATCCTGAAAAGGTTCGATGGTCAAACGACGGATAACTTGCTGCGCATAGAAACGCTAGAAGGTAGAGGCCGGCTCCGATCGCTGCTGATCTAGACCACATGCTGGAGCCGGCTTTTCATTTCTTCGCCTTCAGCCCGAGCTCGACCAGGCGACGGATGGCTTCGGATAGGGACGGCACGTCCGGTTGCTTTTCGGCCCACCTAACAATGGATGCTCGGATTACCGGGTCAGCACGGAAGCCCATAAGGGGAGTAATGCCCGTTCGTGGGCGGCCCATGACTTTTTGTTTAACACGGGTTGATTTTTTCATACTTTTTGTTTAACACATCGGCGAGCCGAGGGGAAGTCTCCAGCTTCCGCCCCGAATTTGGGTTTGTCCAGCTTAACAAGATTGACTGCCAGTACACGAAGAGAGAGATCCGTGGAGGGGTTGAGGCGGCGAAGACGTTAGCAAAGGAAATGGCTTGCGCTGGAGAGCCTATTTGAGGCCAAAGGCGCCGCTCCAAAAAGCGATGAGATCGCGTACCGGCGCGAGTTCAAATGCGCGATGCGCGAGCGCATCAAGGACGTCGCCGCTTCCCGCGGCCTCTCTGTTGATGACATTAAACCCGCGATGACGCTCAAGCATCACGAGATAGCGCGTTTCACCGAGCAGCACGGTGTGAACGTTGAATGGTTGCTGGAGGGCGCTCAGGCTAAGGCATGACTCTCGGGAG
>JAICLG010000305.1 GCA_025927515.1 Hyphomicrobium sp. | reverse complement strand
GGGCCGCCCGTCAAAGCGATGATGCCTTTCGAGAATTCTTCAATGCGGGCGATCTTCACATGCGTCGGCTCGTCCGGCGCAGGCTCGAAATAGAGTGACTTCGAAAGCCGCATCAGGTTTGCGAAGCCGTCGGCGCTCATCGTAAGAAGTGCGATCTTGCCCGCCGGCTTGCTCCGCGGCTCATTGCTGAGAGCTCGGATCGCGGAAGGTTGCGCGTCGCGATTATCGCCGAAATCGACGTCGAGCGAGCAACCGACGATCGGCTGCACTCCGGCGCCCCAGAGCTTTTCCGAGAACTCCAGAGCCCCAAAGAGATTGTTGGTGTCGGTCAGACCGAGCGCCGGCAGCTGCATCGCGTCGGCAAGCTTGGCGAGCTTCGCGATCGGCAGCGCGCCCTCGAGCAGCGAATAGGCGGAGTGCACCTTGAGGTGCACGAATTTGGAAGCGTTGGCGTGCAGCCGAATCGGGGAATCCATGCCCTCAATGTAGACCATGCGTACTCACGGCAACAAACGCGCCCAGCCAGATATGCCCGAGAATATGCTGTTTACCGGCCGATCGACGCCGGTTCCAACTCGATGAGCCGCCCCTCATGCACCTGTAGGACTCGGTCCATGCGCCGGGCCAGTTCGACGTTATGCGTCGCGATCAGCGCCGCGATGCTCTTGTGCCGGATGAGATCGACCAGCTCGCGGAAAACATATTCTGAGGTGTGAGGATCGAGATTGCCGGTGGGCTCATCCGCGAGAAGCAGCTTCGGATTGTTGGCCAAGCCGCGGCAGATTGCGGTGCGCTGCTGTTCGCCGCCTGAAAGCTCTGCGGGACGATGATCAGCCCGCTCGGCGAGCCCGAGGCCTGAGAGCAGATTATAGGCCCGCGCTTCCGCTTCTTTTCGGCCGCGTCCCAATATCAATTGCGGAAGGACGACGTTTTCGAGCGCCGAGAATTCCGGCAACAGCTGGTGAAATTGATAGACGAAGCCGATCTCTTTGCGACGAAGCCGCGTCCGCTCGGCTTCCGACAGCGTCGCGCAATCGCGGCCATTCAACGAGATGCGGCCCGTCGACGGCGACTCTAGAAGCCCCGTAATGTGCAACAGCGTCGATTTACCCGCGCCCGACGGACCGACGAGCGCCACGGCCTGTCCCGGCCACAGCACCGCATCGACGCCCCTCAGCACGACGATCTCGCGCTCTCCCTGACGGAAGCTACGCGTCACGCCATCGAGTTGCAGGATCGGAGAAAAGGTCGTGCCGGCGGGACTCGTATCCATGGGCATCACTCGTACCGCAGCGCTTCGACGGGGTCGAGACGAGAGGCACGCCAAGACGGATAGAGCGTCGCGATGACCGACAACACGAGCGCCATCAGCACGATACCGCCCGTCTCGTGCACGTCGATATCTGTGGGCAACTTCGTCAGATAATAGACGCTTGGATCAAAGACCGTCGTTCCGGTGATCCACGAAGCGAAATCCTTGATTCGTTCGATGTTCCAGCAAAAGACGACGCCGAGCACGAGTCCGGCCAGCGTCCCGACCACGCCGATGGACGCACCGGTGATCAGGAAGATGCGCATGACCGCGCCCTTCGTCGCCCCCATCGTTCGGAGAATGGCGATGTCGCGGCCCTTGTCCTTAACGAGCATCATCAATCCCGAAATGATGTTCAGCGCCGCCACGAGGACGATCAGCGATAGGATGATGAACATCACGTTGCGTTCGACGGAGAGCACGTTGAAGAACGTCTCGTTGCGTTCCCGCCAGTCGGCGACGGAAATTGTCGGCCCGCCCGCTTTCAATATCTTGGACCGAAACGCGGCGACGTTCTCGGGATCGTTGACGACCACCTCGATGACGTCCACCTCGCCATTCTTGGCAAAATACCTCTGCGCCTCCGCGAGCGGCATGAAGATCATCATGCGGTCGTATTCGCTCATGCCGAGTTCGAAGATCGACGTCACTTCATAGGACTTGGATCTCGGTGCTGTCCCGAACGGCGTCGAGGCCCCGCGCGGGGAAACAAGAGTAACATGATCGCCGAGGCCGACATGCAGCTGGTTCGCCAGCCTGATGCCCATCGCGATACCGGTTTGCTTATCGAAGCCGTCAAGCGTCCCGGCTTTCACGTTGCTGGAGACGAGTTTCAAGGATTTGAGATCGCTTTCGGTCAGGCCGCGCACCAAGCCGCCGAGCGCTTGCGAACTCGACGAAACCATCACCTGCCCCTCGATGACCGGCATGGCGGAAATGACGCCGGGCACCTTTTTGATCTTGGCGGCCATTTCCTTGTAGTCGTCGAAGCGCGGTGCGAGCTTCTGGACGATCACGTGTCCGTTGAGGCCCATGATCTTGGCGAAGAGGTCATGGCGAAAACCGTTCATGACGGCCATGACGATGATCAGCGTCGCGACGCCAAGCATGATTCCGAGAAATGAAAATCCGGCGATGACGGAGATGAAGCCTTCCTTGCGCCGCGCGCGGAGATAGCGTCCCGCGATCGTCCATTCGAAAGCTGAAAAGGGCTTGGTATCCCGGACGTCCGTCGTCATTGCCCCTCGCTCCCTCTGCCCCTTGAAGCGCGCCGCATCGCACCTTCCTGTGTCGCAGTTAAGGCCGCCCTGCGCTTTCCCGCGGTTTTAATAGGCGCGTGCTATTAAGACATACTCCTTCGCCGCTTCTCCCGTGAAAAGACACGTTCCCACAACCTTTTCCTGGGCCAATGGAGCATTGCGAATCGTCAACTTCTGGGCTTTCAGCCGGTCCGCGATGGCCTCCAGGGCCGCACCCTCAGGCCGCGACCAAGGCACGCGCGCCCAGCCCTTGAATGCGCCCGCATCGTCGTCCCCGCCCGCCGGTCCGAAATAGGCCGCGAGTTCGTCGAAAGACGTGAGATTCGTGACGATGTTGCCGTCGAGACGCGCCTTGGCGTCGTTATAGAGGGCGGCTTGGATATCGTTCAGGAGCGCCGCTGCACCAGCCACGAACTCCGCACGCGCCATCGTATTCGAAACGACCTTGTCGCCGTCGCGCAAGCGGTCGCGACGCATGAACGTCACGTTACCGCCGCTTGCATCGCGGCCGCCGATCTCGATGATGACCGGCGCGCCTCGGCGCACCCAGTTCCAACGCTTCTCGGCAGACTTTATCGGCTTGGTGTCAACGAGCGTTCGGATACCGATGGCCTTCAGCTCTTTCTCGAGCGAAGCGCAATACTCGATAAGCGCCGTGTCCTCTGGCTTCTCGCGCAGCATCGGCACGATCACGATCTGGCGCGGCGCGATCATGGGCGGCAAGCGCAGTCCGTCGTCGTCGCCGTGCGTCATGATCACACCACCGATGAGCCGCGTCGACACTCCCCAGCTCGTCGTATGGCAGTAGGTAAGCTCGCCTTGTGCGTTCTGGAATTGGATGTTCTGCGCTTCGGCGAAATGCGTACCGAGATAATGCGAAGTCCCGGCCTGCAACGCCTTGCCGTCCTGCATCATCGCTTCGATGGAATAGGTGTTGTCGGCGCC
>JAICLG010000258.1 GCA_025927515.1 Hyphomicrobium sp. | reverse complement strand
GAGAAGGTTCTTTGAGGCTTCAGAAACTCGAGGCCATTGGGCAACTGACAGGAGGCATTGCCCATGACTTCAATAATTTGCTGACGATCATTTCGGGCAATCTCGAGCTATTGGAAGGGTCGATTTCGATTGCAGAAGATCGCGAGCTTCTATCCGGCGCGGTGAGGGCCGCTGACTCTGGCGCGCGGCTAACCCGAAGATTGTTGACCTTTGCACGCCGCAGACAGCTGACTCCGGAAGTTATCAATCTGAACGAGCAGGTCCAAAGCATGTCGGAGCTTCTTCGGCGCACGCTGGGCGATACGATTGACCTCAGAACGAGCTTCGCGCGAGATCTATGGCTGGTGCGTGCGGATTCTGGTGAAATTGAATCTGCGGTCATCAACCTCGCCATCAATGCGCGTGATGCAATGCCGAACGGCGGCAAACTCTCCATCCAGACCAGCAATGTGATACTGGAGAGAGACGAAGTTGGTTTCGAAGGACCCCTGGTCGCAGGCGATTACGTGCGGATATCGGTATCGGACAATGGCATCGGAATCAGCAAGGCCGTGCTTGGCCGCGTCTTCGAGCCGTTCTTCACGACCAAGCCACCCGGACGCGGAACCGGACTGGGGCTCAGCACCATCTATGGTTTCATCAAGCAATCTGGCGGCAACATCACGATTTACAGTGAACCGGACGTTGGCACGACTGTGAACCTCTATTTCCCGCGCTGCCTCGACGAGGTTGGCCCGGCGGTTTCGACGGCAAACGCGTCAATGGAGGAAAGAGGCCACGGAGAGCGCATCCTTGTTGTCGAAGACAACAATGACGTACGCGAGTTGACCGTGCAGCGCCTGCAACGACTTGGTTATGATGTTATCCAGTTTGCAACGGCCGTGGCCGCGCGCGATGCGCTGAACGATGGACTAAAGGTTGATATCGTATTCAGCGACATCATGATGCCTGGCGGACTAACCGGCGTCGATCTCGCAAAATGGATTAGAGAACATCGTTCGGAATTGCCCGTAATTTTGACGACTGGGTTTGCGGACGAAGCGATAGACGTTGGTGCGGTTGCAAATGCGTGGCCAACCTTACGCAAGCCCTATACCCAACGCGATCTAGCAGAATTGGTGCGCAAAACACTCGAAAAGCACCCGATTTGACCGCCAACCGCAGCGAACCGGGATCAACGGAGCACGTCCTTGCATCCGATGGCTCTAGCATCAGATTGTGCCTTTGACCCGCATCAAGGTCGTTCAATTTCCGTGGAGTATTCGATGCCTGCACAGCGCGACGGATATCCAAATACCGAATCAACGTAAGCGCATGGAGGTTGTGATGCCAGTTCGAAACATGCTCCCCCGACTTTGGCGGGATGATCGCCATCCTCTGAGTTCGTTGCACGATGAAATAGATGAGCTCCTTGAAACCTGGACGAAGGATTTCGGCTTTCCGCAGATGCCACGGATGCCGGCACAATGGGCGAAAGATATAAGTCCTCGCATGAATGTCTCGGAAACCGACAAGGAATTGCAGATTACAGCGGAGTTGCCAGGCGTCGATCAGAACGACATCGAGATTACGCTCACCGGCGGGGATCTTCTCATCAAAGGCGAGAAGAAATCAGAGATCGATGAAAAGAAAGATGAGCGAAGCCGGTCCTATCACCGCGTCGAAAGGTCTTTCGGCTCGTTCCAAAGACGGCTTTCGCTGCCCTACGATGTTGACGCCGACAAGGTGCAAGCATCGTTCAAGGATGGTGTTCTTACTTTGACATTGCCGAAGCCGTCCGAGGTGCAGAAGTCTGCAAAGAAGATCGAGATCAAGGGCGAAAAGCAGATCGAAACGAAAAGAGCCGCGTGAGGGCATCATTCGCTTCAATAGCCGATCGAGGACGCAAAGAGTAAGCTCCCGCGTCCTCGATTTTTCAGACGCGCTTAACATCTCATGCGCTTCGCGTCCAACCATCGTCTCAAATCAGTGTGCGTCCGCAATCATGCGGTCGGCCATCCGGACCAGAAGATGGGAACGGGCCTGAAGGCGTGAGCGCCTTGGAGGCTGAGTTGGAAAGTGAATTACTGCAGCCGATTACCGAAGACGGCCAAACGAAGTTCGAGGCGAAGGGTGCCTGGACGGCGGAAAACGCATGCGAACTGGACAACCTCGTACAACGCTTCATCGGAACACGATCTCTTGAGATAGATGCGACGGGTATCAAAGCCCTCGATACGTTCGGCGCCCGAACAATCGATAGGCTGGTGCGCAGGTCCGCAACGGCGCCTCGTGAGGTTTATCAGCTCCGCCTGCCGCAGCGCTACGTTGATCTCTTCAATCGCGTAAGTCAGGCCGCCGACAAACCACACCAGCCCGCTGAATCGAGTTGGCCGATAAGTTCTGGGATAAGCATCCTCAAGCAGAACATCGTCCGGGCGGGCGTTGGTTTTTTTGATTTCCTGGCGATGCTGGGCGAGATAGGCAACGCCGCATTTCGCGTGTCTCTCAATCCGAGGAGCTTCCGCTTCACGTCCGCCGTCAACCAACTGGATCGCGTCGGTTGGCAGGCCGTCCCGATCATTCTTCTGATCACGTTCTTGATCGGTTGCATCATCGCGCAACAGGGGTTCTTTCATTTTCGCAAATTTGGCGCCGACGAATATGTCGTCGACATGGTCGGCATACTCATTCTGCGCGAGATTGGCGTCCTGATCGTAGCGATCATGGTCGCCGGACGATCCGGAAGCGCCTATACCGCCGAACTTGGATCGATGAAGATGCGCGAGGAAATCGACGCGCTACGAACCATGGGTCTCGATCCTGTGGAAATCCTCGTGCTTCCCCGTATCGTAGCATTGATCATCGCTTTGCCGATGCTCGACTTCCTCGGCTCTATGGCCGCGCTCTATGGCAGCGGAGTTACCGCTTGGCTTTACGGACATATGAGTCCCGAGATCTTCGTGGCTCGCTTGAAAGATGCGATATCGATCACGCACTTCAAGGTCGGCATTATCAAAGCGCCGTTCATGGCATTGGCCATCGGAGCCGTTGCGTGCGCTGAAGGTTTTGCCGTCAGGGGAAGCGCGGAATCTCTCGGACGTCAAACCACGTCGTCCGTCGTCAAATCGATATTTCTCGTGATCGTTTTGGACGGGTTGTTCGCCATTTTCTTTGCCTCGATTGGGATGTGAATGGCAATGGCAAAGCCCGGCGATCCCGTCATCCGTGTGCGCGACCTCGATGTTGGTTTCGGCGACGTTCTTGTTCTCGACCACCTTTCCCTAGATCTCCTTCGCGGAGAGATTCTCGGACTGGTGGGAGGCTCCGGAAGTGGCAAGTCGGTGCTTCTCCGGACGATCATCGGGCTGCTGCAGAAGAAAGCTGGTTCAATCGAAATCCTCGGCAAGGATATCGATTGCATGAGTTACGAAGAAAGGCGCGGACTCGAGCGACGCTGTGGCGTTCTTTTCCAGCACGGAGCGCTCTTCTCCTCCCTTACGGTTTTGGAGAACGTTCAGTTTCCAATGCGGGAATATTTGAGCATTTCCCAAAGCTTCATGGACGATGTTGCTCTCGCTAAACTCGATATGGTCGGTCTCAATGCCAGGGATGCGGAGAAATACCCTTCCGAACTTTCCGGAGGTATGACCAAGCGTGCGGCTCTTGCCCGTGCATTGGCGCTCGACCCGGAAATCGTGTTTCTCGACGAGCCAACGTCTGGGCTCGACCCCATTTCCGCAAGCGATCTCGACGCATTGATCCGCACGTTACAACAGACCCTGGGCCTCACTGTCTTCATGGTCACGCACGATCTAGCAAGCCTTGCTAATGTCTGCGATCGCATTGCCGCGCTCGCAAACGGCAGAGTCGTTGCTTCAGGCACGCTTGAAGCAATGAAAGCCTCTGCGGATCCGTGGGTGCGAACGTACTTCAGCGAAAGAAAAGGCCGGCCGGTTCCGAGCAGGGGCGCGAGTCAACGCGAGTGAGGACAACCATGGAAAATAGAGCCCGCTACATTCTCGTTGGTCTTTTCACGCTCGCCGTCATTGCCGCAGGTTTTGCCTTCACCTACTGGCTCAATACGACTGGTGCCCTCCAGCAACGATCATACTATCGCATTCGCTATCAGAATTCTGTCGCCGGTTTGCTTGTCGGCTCGGCGGTGCAGTTCGACGGCGTCCGGGTCGGCGAGGTGACGGCCCTCGATCTCAATCCTGCTAATCCAAAGGAAATTGTTGTCACGGTGGCGGTGACACCGTCCACACCTGTTGGTCCCGATACCAAAGCGGGAATTGCCTTTCAGGGCTTGATGGGAGCGCCTGCTGTTGCGCTTACGGGCGGATCGAGTACGCCGCTGTTTTCAGAAACATCTTCTGCGAATATACCTATT
>JAICLG010000330.1 GCA_025927515.1 Hyphomicrobium sp. | reverse complement strand
CAGCGGATAGCAGCCAAGGGTGCGGAAGCGGATCTTGCGCATCTCGACTTTTTCGCCGTCCCGCGGCTGCAGGCGAGCGTCGTCCTGCATGATGATTTGTCCGTTGCGGATAATGGTCGGTCGTTCGGCTGCGAAGTAGAGGGGCACCACGTCGAGCTTTTCGCGCAGGATGTAGCGCCAGACGTCCTTTTCCGTCCAATTCGACATCGGGAAGACGCGCACCGTCTCGCCGGTCCCGAGGCGGCCGTTGAGCAGGTGCCACATCTCGGGGCGTTGGCGCCTCGGGTCCCAGCGGTGGCCAAACGAGCGGAATGAAAACACGCGCTCTTTCGCGCGGCTCGCTTCTTCGTCGCGGCGCGCGCCGCCGAATGCGCCGTCGAAACCGTATTTGTCGAGCGCCTGTTTCAGAGCCTGCGTTTTCAACACGTCAGTATGAATCGACGGTGCATGATCAATCGGATTGATGCCGCGCTTGATACCGTCATGGTTCGTATGAACGATCAGGTCGAGCCCGAGCTCTTTCGCTGTCTTGTCGCGAAACGCGATCATGTCGCGAAACTTCCACGTCGTGTCGACGTGCAGCAGCGGGAACGGAATGCTCTGCGGAAAGAAGGCTTTGCGCGCCAGATGCAAAAGCACCGTTGAATCTTTTCCGATCGAATAGAGCATCACCGGCTTGCGGAACTGCGCCGCCGCCTCGCGAAAGATATGGATGCTTTCTGCTTCGAGCAGATCGAGGTGAGAAGGCGAGGCCGTCATGCGGCGTGATCCTTTGGTTCAAATCCCGGATCTTCACCTTGCGTATGAAGTCCGCATTCTTTGCCGTTTTCGTTTTCCCACCACCAGCGTCCGGCGCGAATGTCTTCGCCCGGCTTGATGGCGCGTGTGCACGGCTGACACCCGATCGACGGGAAACCCTTCGCGTGCAGCGCGTTCACCGGAACATTGTTGGCGGCGATGTAGTCTTCGAGCTGCGCGAGGCTCCAGTCGGCGATCGGATTCACTTTGATGAGCTTCTGCGCCGCATCGTAGCTTGCGAACGGAACGTGCGAGCGGCCCTGCGACTGCTCGCGGCGAAGCCCGGTGATCCAGGCGGCGGCGCCTTTCAGAGCGCGGTTCAAAGGGCGAACCTTGCGGATTTCGCAGCACGCTTTGCGGGCCTCGATCGAATAGCGAAAGCCGTAGATGCCATCGTTCGCGACGAGATCTTCAACTTCCGCCGCGTCCGGGTACATGACGCGAATCTTGAGCCCGTACTTGCCCTCGGTCTCGAACAGCGTATCGAGCGTCTCCGGGAAGTGCCGCCCGGTATCGAGCGTGAAAATATCGATCGCCGCCCCGGTCTCCGCGATGGCGTGCGTGATCGCCTGATCCTCGATCCCAAGGCTCGTCGAAAATGCGACCCGGCCATCGATGGCGGCGCGGATCGCCGCGATGCGATCTTCCAGGGTCGCAAGACCCGCCAACTTATGATCAAGCTCTGCCGCGATCGCCTGTTGCGATGCAGTATGGGGGTCCGGCGGCCCGCCGGAAGCGGACGCGACGGCTTCGAACAGAGTCATGGAAACCTCCGAATGTCCGATACATAAGGGCAAATCATTCCCCTGAGAAGCGCTATATCAAATAAGAATAGCAAAATATTTCACTAGGGGAGGAAGGAGGGTATTTTTTCGCTATTGCCCCGTTCTGAGCATGGCGATCCCTATTTGGGCGGATCTGCTTTTTGGCGTTCTCGGATCGGGGCGGATCGAGCAACGATTTGCTTCGACGGCACGTCTCGTAAGAAGCTGAGTGCAACAAAAGGCCGCCGTGAAGCGGGCATGGCTGGCGCTTCGGCAGGGTCCTTTTGGCGCGTTATCTCGCCGGGCCGAGCCAGTTGAGCAAACCAGCGGCAGCTCTCGCGGCGGTCGCGAACGTCGCCTGCAGCAGATACCCGCCCGTCGGCGCTTCCCAGTCCAGCATCTCGCCCGCCAGAAACACGCCGGGTCTGCTTTTCAGCATGAGGGCCTCGTCAACGGACTGCCACGCGACGCCTCCGGCAGTCGAGATGGCGCGATCGAGGCTCGCAAGGCCTGAGACGCGCAGCGGAATGCCTTTGATCCTGGCGGCCAAGGCTTCTGCATCCGCGGGCAGTTCAGCCTCACGCAGCAATCCGACCGCTGCAGCATCGAGATGAGCCGCCTTGCGCAAAAAATTCGTCAGGGTGTCCTTGCGGCGTGGTTTCGTAAGGCGCGACGCGAGTTCGTCGAGTGGCATGTCGGGCTTGAGATCGAGGACGAGCGTGGCCGTTCCGTCTCGCGCGAGCGCCCTGCGGATCTGTGGCCCGAGCGCATAGACAGCGCCGCCTTCGAGACCGTCGCGCGTGACGATCGCTTCTCCGCGCCGCGTAATGCCCTCGATCGTCAGTGCAGGGCGCTTCAGCGCCGAACCTTCAAAGCGCGACCGGAAAGTCTCCGACCAGGGAATAATGACGCCGCAGTTCGCGGGCGCAAACGGCGTCACGGCAATGTCCGCCGCCTCAAAAACAGCGGTCCATCGTCCGTCTGAACCGAGCCGCGGCCAACTCGCGCCGCCAAGCGCCAACAGCGTCGCATCCGGCGCGACTTCGATGCGGCGCATCGTCGCCGTCTCGAACTGCAACGCCCCCGACGGCGCGAAACCAGTCCAGAGATGCCGCGTCTTGATCGTGACGTCGAGTTCAGCGAGACGCCTGAGCCACGCGCGCAGAAGCGGCGAAGCTTTCATCGCCCGTGGAAACACGCGCCCGCTCGTTCCAACGAACGTATCCGCGCCGAGACCATTCGCCCACGCGATGAGGCCTTGCGGCGGGAACGCTTCGACGGCCGCGCGAATGTCCGCCGCTTCGTTGCCGTAGCGATCGAGAAACGCAGGAAGCGCCTCGCTGTGTGTCAGGTTCAGTCCGCCACGACCGGCGAGAAGAAATTTGCGTGCCGGCGAGGCCATCCTCTCGTAGACGGTGACGCGATGACCTTCGCGCGCGATGCGTTCGGCAGCATAGAGACCGGCAGGTCCGGCGCCGACGATCGCCACTTCACGCCTGCCGCCCAATTGAAACGAACTCATCATAAGCCCATGTTCGACGCCGATAGCCAGGGCTCCTGAGGCGCGAACGCGGCGCGTTTGTGCAGCAACTCGCTCGATTTGGGGTCCGGAGCGGGCGCAAGCCGCAGACGTCCATGATTCCGCCCCGAGCCGTAAT
>JAICLG010000406.1 GCA_025927515.1 Hyphomicrobium sp. | reverse complement strand
CCGGCCTCGTCATAACCCGCAAGCACGCCGATCCCTTCGAGC
This sequence comes from Hyphomicrobium sp., assembly GCA_025927515.1. GTDB lineage: Bacteria > Pseudomonadota > Alphaproteobacteria > Rhizobiales > Hyphomicrobiaceae > Hyphomicrobium_B. The sequence goes on along the minus strand of JAICLG010000406.1, from coordinate 1,507 downwards.
AGCGTCGACTTTCCAGTGCCGTTCTCGCCGACGATGATGGTGATGGCGCGCTCGAAGCGAAGCTCGAAATCGTCGCTCAGGAAGGGCAGGCAGAACGGGTAGGCCTCGCGATCGGGCACGCGTGCCGGATCGAGCCAGAGCCGCTTCAGATACGGCGCCGGCAGGTTGATGTCGCGTTTCTGTCCACGAGCCATCGGTTACCTCCCAGGCAATCTCAGGCGGGCGCACGCAGTCCGTTTCATTCAGCGAGTGCCGCCTCGACAAAGCCCTTCGGGTCTTCGAAGAACTCCCGCATGGTCCTGAAGTGATTGGTATCCCGCACCGTCACCGGCTCGAGGCCGTATTTCTTGAGTTGCAGCAGTGTCGCGTTGGGATAGGCCATCAGCATGGGCGAATGGGTCGCCATGATCACCTGGCAGCGACCGGAGTCATCCATCCGCTGGAGCAGCTTCAGGAACTCCATCTGCCGCAAGGGCGACAGCGCCGACTCCGGCTCGTCAAAAATATAGATGCCCTGCCGCTGGCAACGCTCCTCGAAGAAGCGCAGGAAGCCCTCGCCATGCGAGTGCGAGAGAAAATCCGCATCCGAGCCAACCGCGTCGAGATATCTTGCGACCGAAAAGAATGTTTCGGCACGAAAGAACCAGCCGTTGGTCACCTTCGGAAGCCAACTCGCGCGAAGCGCTCCTGACAGTTCGCCGCCCATGACTTCAATGGCCGTCGAGTGGTCAACCGGTCGGTGACCTTTGCCGCCGCCAGCCTCGTCGTAGCCCGCGAGCGCCGCGATGCCCTCCAACAGCGTCGATTTACCCGCGCCGTTCTCTCCGACAACGATGGTGATGGCGCGCTCAAAGTGAAGTTCGAAATCATCGCGCAGGAACGGCAAGCAAAAAGGATAGGCGTCCCGATCCGGCACGAGTGCCGGATCGATCCAGAGGCGCTTCAGGTACGGCGCCGGAAGGTTGATGTCGCGATTTCGCCTGGCCATGCCTGCCCACCATCCACGATAGCGACCCTATCCATGGCACAACCAGGGGAACATAACAAGAACCCTTCCCCAAAAAATCCGCAGATGTCAGGGCAAGTTACCGCGGTGATTTGCCCGACGACTGATTTTCCGAAATCGCGTCAAGCCCTCGCGACAAAAATAATTCTCTTTATCCGAAATTCAAATCATGCTTATGATGGCCCCGTTCCGCGCCGACAGAGGGGCGTATCGCGATCGTCACGAAGCGTGGTGCGGAATGCGATGGACGTGTTGGCGTCGCCGGACGAGCGGCGCTGATGCGGACGGTCAAGCCGTGTGGTCCTGTCCCCCCGACGCTGGGGACAACCCCCGGGTCAAGAGCCCGGGGGGACGGAGGCTATCAAGCCCGGCACTCCGAGGAGAGCGCGGAATAAGCCGTAAAACCATCGCGCAGGGAATGCCGGAATGTTCGGCGTACCTGTGGTGACTGCCGCCTGCTTTCCTTGTTGCAGGCGGGCCATGGGTGCGGCCAGCATCCGG
>JAICLG010000260.1 GCA_025927515.1 Hyphomicrobium sp. | reverse complement strand
TTCATCCTTTTCCATGTTGTTCAGGATGCCGGCCATCGTAATGTGCTTATCCGCAGAGCGGCGATCATTGTCGAATAGTTCTTCGTAGAGCGAAGATTCAAGCGCCTCGATGATTTGCGGTGCGACCTGTCCGAGACCAAGAATTCGATTCATCAGTTCGTTGCGCTCAGCCGCTGGGAAAGTCTTGAGAACGCTCGACGCCCGCTCGCTTCCGAGACGATCAAGGCAATAGGCTGCGATTTGCGGCGACTGCGCCCGCAGATAGCCCTGCAGCACGTCATCCTGGAGCCCGGAGAAGCGTGTCCAGATATCCTGACGGGCGACGAAGGCGTCGTCGGCGTCCGACGTCGACTTGTTCTCGGTAATGGCGTCCGTCACCAACCGCTTGACGTCTTCGGGACGCCCGACGAACGGTGTACCGAGACCGAGCTGGCTTTCGAATTCCTCGACGATGCCTTCGAGATCGGCAGCGGAGATCGTCGGCATGACCTCGGTCGAACGGACGATGATGTTCAGTTCTTCCGGATTGAACTTCTTTAAAAGCCCGCTGGCGCGCTCTTTTCCCAACGCCAGGAGCAGAACGCCGACCTTCTCGGCACCCGTCAAGGGGCGAGAAGGTCCATACGATGCGGTTTGTCGCGACATCATGGGCGCCAATTATTTTCCCGACGGAGCAAGGTTGCCGACTTGCGTCAGCACGACCCCGAAGCGGGACGAGGCTTCGTTGAGCACGACGACTTCGCCGCGCGCGATCAGGCGGCCATTCACGAGAATATCGACGGGGTCGCCGACCATCTTGTCGAGCTTGACCACAGAGCCCTTTGTGAGCTTCGCCAAGGTCGCGACCGGCATCTTCGCGGAGCCGAGCACGACTTTCATCATCACGGGCAGGCCCGCGATCAGAGCGCTGTTGTCAACTGCTATTGCCGGCTCATCGGCATCGGCCCCATCGGCGGTTTCCTCGTGGCCGCTTTGCATGAGGCCCGAAAATCCGTCATCCTTATCGTTCCCAGAAAACGCCGTTGAGGCCATTCCGGCGAACGCCTGATCAAAGTCCTGGGCCGCGGTCTCGGTCCCATGCTCCGCACCGTCCGTCTCGCTCGCCGCCATCTTCCAATGCCTTCGTTCTAGTATTCACCGAATCACGATCATCGCATCCGAAACGTGCCGCAGCCTTGTGTGACGCTTCGGCTAAAGGCCGTAGAACTCATCGGCCGCATCTCTGTTCTCGTCGAAATCTTCCTCGACGCGCAGCGTCAGCGTGCCGCCGCGCTTGCCCAATTCGCACCAGAAGAGAGGTATGTCGTCCGAATCGAGACGGACGCGCGATAAAGAGGTGCTCGACAATTCGACGATCGAGCCGACCGCAAAGCGTTGGACTTCGCCAAGCGCAATCGTTCGTTCTTCGAGAACGCCGGTGAGATCGATAAAAGCGCGAGCGATCTCCTCGGCGAGTTGCTTCGACCACGCGGAATCGTCTCGAGACCGCGAAGGCGGCCCCGCACCGTTTACAGCGTCTCCTGTAATGACGCCCGAAAGCAGATCGCGAACAGGCTCGAGAGCTGCTTGCGGAATGACGATCGTCACGGTGCCGGCTTGGCCCGGATACTCCAGCGACAGCCGCGCCGTGATGACCGGAGCTGCCGCGCTCAATTGGGGTTCAAGCTCTATCTTGTCGACGACTTCACCGACTTCGAGCGGGATGTCGACGAGAATGGAAAAGGCTTCCGTCAATGACCGCGCGATGCGGCGAAAAAGGACGCCTACGACGTTGGCGTCGGTCTTGGTCGGCTTGCGCTTTACCAGGCCTTGTGGAGGAAAACCTTCGCACCCCGAGGCCACCTCGACGAAGAGCGCCGTCGCCATGGGATCAGCTATGAAATAGAGCCAACTGCGCCATCGCTCGGCGCGCACCGGGGCGCCGATCGTGTAAGGCGGTAAATTGCAGGCCTCGCCAAGTGTCGAGGCCGACATGTCCAACAGATGCACTTTCAGTGGCAGTGACGATACATTGCCGACCTCTTCGACCATCACGCGCGGCAATTGGCCAAAGATCATCTGCAATCCCGGCAGACGATCCGGCCGGTTCTGGCCGGCCGACAATGCACGTTCGAGAGCTTTGTGCGCGGCTGCGAGCCCGGCGGGTGCGTCAACGGTCACGGCACATTCCGAGTCGATAAGGGAGCACAAGTACGCCGCATGACGGGACCGTCATCGTTTGCTGTCCGCCGGGCGCCTTGAATCTCATCAGGCCGCCTTCTTGCTTTCGCGGCCCATCGCAGCGCCGCCAGAGATGGTCGCTTCTTCGACCTCGTTTATGGTCGGACGTTCGGCCGCCGAAATTGCTTTTCGGCCATGCTCGATCGCAACTTGAGGCATGGCGCCGTTCATGAAGGCCAAGAGCGATTGCTTGACGATCACGTAAGACCGCAGCCGCGTGTCCCGCACGATCTTGACCTTTGTCGCAAGCGGCCCAATGACGGCATAAGAGAAGAAGATGCCGGCGAATGTTCCGACGAGTGCCGAAGCGATCAGATGCCCTAGAATCTCCGGCGACTGATCAATGGCGCCCATCGCCTTGACCACACCGAGAACGGCCGCAACGATACCGAGTGCCGGGAGACCGTCCCCGACTGCGGTGAGCGAGTGATAAGCCTTGAGCTTGTCGTGGCGCGCGGTCTCGATTTCCTCGTCCATCAGCGATTCAATTTCATGGGTTCTGGCATTTCCCATGATGATCAGGCGGAAATAGTCGCAGATGAAGGTTGTCAGCTCGTCATTTGCCGTTACGCTCGGTGAGCGCTTGAAAACCTCGGCCTCTTTCGGCGCATCGATGATCATTTCCATTTCGGCTCGCGACTTGTCGCGAAGCTCGCGCATCATGAAGAAGAGCAGCGACAACAATTCTATGTGCTCGGCCATCGTCGGCACGTCGTTGCGGAACGCCTGAAACGATGCCTTACCCACATCCTTGATGGTTTTCATCGGGTTGGCGACGACGAACGTCCCCAGGGCCGCGCCACAGATGATGACGTATTCCCAGGGCTGCCAAATGACCCAGACGTGCCCGCCCATGGCCGTGAAGCCGCCGAGCATACAAACCAAGGTGATGATAAGGCCGACGATGATTGTCACGCGGACGCCCCTGTGGTTATGCGGAACTTCATAAGCGGCGCTTTGGCTTGCGCGGGACTTGCCTGGAACTAAGAGCGCTCTTGACAACATTGGGCGTCAGGCCCCCACAAGTTCGGGCCGCTACGCTCGGCCCTCAGAGGCACAGCAAAAGCGCTCGCCAATCGGCGCAAGCGCCTGCGGGGCAATTGAAGCGATGCAATCGAACATCTACGTCGGGATTTCGGCGCAACTCGCCCTGCAACGGCGGCTCGACACGGTTGCAAACAACGTTGCGAACGCGTCCACGACCGGATTCAGGGCGGAGGAAATGTCGTTCGAGGAGCTGGTGACGCGAAATGGCGAAACCGCAGTCAGCTTTGTTTCGGACGGCAAAACCCACCTCTCGACGGAAGGCGGCGAGCTGACCCAGACAGACGATCCGTTCGATATCGCGGTCCGCGGCAATGTCTGGCTGGCGGTGCAAACGCCGACGGGGATCGTCTACACGCGCGATGGGCGCATGCAGATGAACAAAGATGGCGTGCTGACCAACCTTTCGGGAGATCCCTATCTCGACGCTGGCGGCTCGCCGATCCAGCTCGATCCCCAAGGTGGACGGATAGCGATCAACAAGGCCGGAACCATCGAGCAGGACGGCAATAATATTGGCGCGTTCGGGCTCTATAGCATGCCGCCCGGTGCGAAGCTGTCTCGTGCGGGAGGCGCTTCGGTCGTCTCCGATCAGCCGCCGGTTCCGGAGATCGACTTCCTCAACAACGGCGTCATGCAAGGCTATATCGAGAAATCGAACGTCAATCCGATCCTTGAGATGACCCATCTCACAACGCTGCAACGCAGCTTCGATGCGGTAAGCAACGTGCTGCGGGAAACGGAATCGTCGCTCCAAGATTCCCTCAAAACTCTTGCGGGCTCGTGATGTATCGCCGTCCCGGCCGCACGGATGGGGCGGCTTCGCGGTTCTTCCTCATGCATGAGGCCAGCCGGTGACGGAAGCCACCACGCTTTCACCCTTTGACCGGCTCGACAGCTTGCTGGCGTACGCAACGGCGCGGCAGCCTGCGCATCGCATATCCGGCAAGGTCGCGCGCATCAGCCCGACCTATATCGTCGTCACGGGGCTTTCGAAGTTCGTCTCCATCGGTGACGCGGTATCGATTGCCGGGGTCGGCGGCGCCGTGCTCGCCGAAGTCGCGAGCATCGAATCGCAGACGATCAATGTGACGCC
>JAICLG010000122.1 GCA_025927515.1 Hyphomicrobium sp. | reverse complement strand
TTATGGCGGAGAGGGAGGGATTCGAACCCCCGGTACCCTTGCGAGTACTCCGCATTTCGAGTGCGGCGCGATCGACCACTCTGCCACCTCTCCGGAAGCCGTGGCGCCTGACGGCAAGGTGCGGCTTGTAGCTTTGCTTCGCGCCTTACGCAAGCGCCGTCAGGCGAGTGCGCCACTCTATGTCTATGATAGCAGTGGCGACTTCCGAAGTTGCGGCAAACTGGGCTTCGCCTAGCATACAAGCCGTTCGTTCTTCGCAGGCTCGCAGCGTCCATGGCCGGACCTGCCGAACTTTCGATGGGCTATACATCGCTGGCTGGTCCTCACCTCATCAGTGAGTCCCGAGATAGGCTCAGGTCACCGCACAAGCCGAAACGCCGCACCGCAATTGACAAGGGGTCTCACTTCGACAATAAACCGCCAACTTGCAGGCGGAAAATAATGCCTGCATTGAATGCGCTGCCCGAGGCTCATGCTGGAATTCCAGCATCCTTCTGAAAGTCCATCGTTTTACGATGGCGCCACAGGGCGCGGCAACAGGCCTTCAAGGCCGGAAGGATCAGACATGTACGCTGTCATTAAGACAGGCGGCAAGCAATACCGCGTTTCCAAGGACGACGTCGTCACGATCGAGCGGGTCGCCGGCGATGCCGGTGCTACGGTTCAGTTCGACCAAGTCCTCATGGTTGGCTCCGGTGCCGACGTTAAGATTGGCGCGCCGATGGTTTCGGGCGCAATCGTTACAGCCGAGCTCGTCGAGCAGTCGCGCGGACCGAAGCTTATCGCCTTCAAGAAACGCCGTCGTAAAAATTCGCGCCGCAAGAAGGGCCACCGCCAGGACCTTTCGATTGTGCGCATCACGGACATCACCGGCGCGTAACCAGCCGCCGCTTTATTCGAGGATTCTGACATGGCACAGAAAAAAGCAGGCGGTTCGACACGTAACGGCCGCGATTCCGAGAGCAAACGCCTCGGCATCAAACGCTACGGCGGCGAGTACGTCATTCCCGGTAACATCCTCTGCCGTCAGCGCGGCACGCAATGGCACCCAGGATCGGGCGTCGGGATGGGCACCGATCACACCATCTTCGCTGTCGAAGAAGGCACCGTCGAGTTCGACACCAAGCGCAATGGCCGGATCTATATTTCGGTGAAGCCTGCAAAGACGGTTGCGGCTGAATAAGTACCCGCCATCACTGCGGAACGCGCTTTTGGGGATGGCGATGCCGTCCCCTTTTGCTTTTTCGTCGTCGGCCTCATATCACTTTTCGCCACACCTGTTCCCTTAACTGTCCATCATGCAAACCGCTCGCCTTCGCCTCAGATCCGTCGTCGACGGCGACGCCTCCCGCATCGCAGTGCTTGCGGGCGATTGGGATGTCGCGAGCATGACCGGACGCATTCCGTACCCCTATTCCGATGTCGCCGCGCTGCAGTGGATCAACGGCGTTGAAGAGAACGAAAAGGTATTCGGCATCGAACACAACGCAGAACTGATCGGCATTTGTGGTTTCACGGCCGAGCCGAACGGCAACGCGGAACTCGGTTATTGGGTCGGCAAACCGTACTGGGGCCGGGGCTTCGCCACTGAAGCCGCCCGCACTGTCATGGACTACGGCTTCCGCAAAGCGGGTATTCGCCGCTTCGTGTGCAAACATCTGACGGGCAACCCGGCATCGGCGCGGGTTATTCAAAAGCTCGGGTTCCGCTACGTCGGAGAATCGACGGGATGGTGCGAAGCGCAGCAGTGCGAGCTTCCGGCGCTCACCTACGAACGCCGGCGGCCCTGGACGATGACCATTCGGGCGCTCGCATCATGAAGTTCCTCGATCAGGCGAAGATCTACATAAAGTCCGGCGCGGGCGGGAACGGTTGCATCGCTTTCCGGCGCGAGAAGTTCATCGAATTCGGAGGACCGAACGGCGGCGACGGCGGCAAGGGCGGCGACGTCTGGGTCGAGTGCGTGCAGAATCTCAATACGCTGATCGACTACCGGTATCAGCAACACTTTTCGGCGGAAAACGGCCGGCCTGGCATGGGTCAGAACCGCGCCGGGCCGAACGGCCGCGACTGCATCGTTAAAGTGCCGCCGGGAACTCAGGTCTTCGCCGAAGACGGCGAGACGCTGCTTGCCGATCTGACGGCCCCCGGAGAGCGTGTGATGCTTGCCAGGGGCGGAAATGGCGGCTTCGGCAACGCCCACTTCAAGAGTTCAACAAATCAGGCTCCGCGCCATGCCAATCCGGGTCAGCCGGCCGAAGAGCTGACGATCTGGCTAAGATTGAAACTCATCGCCGACGCTGGTCTGGTCGGACTGCCGAATGCCGGTAAGTCGACGTTTCTCGCAACCGTAAGTGCGGCGAAACCCAAGATCGCCGATTACCCGTTCACGACGCTGCATCCCAATCTCGGCGTCGTGCGCGCCGGGAACGTCGATTTCGTGCTCGCGGACATTCCAGGCTTGATCGAAGGCGCGAACGAAGGCGCCGGACTTGGAGACCGCTTTCTCGGACATATCGAACGCTGCCGCGTTTTGCTCCACCTCGTCGATGCCACTTCGGCCGACGTCGGGGCGGACTACAAGACCGTGCGCCGCGAACTCAAAGCTTACGGCAACGACATCGATAAGAAGAAGGAAATCGTCGCGTTATCGAAGATTGACGCGCTCGATGATGCAACGCTCGCGGAGCGCCGCGAGATTTTGAAGAAAGCGGCCCGCAAGACGCCGCTGCTCCTCTCGGCCGTCTCCGGAGCTGGCATAAAAGACGCGCTCTTCGCTTTGGTGCGGGAGATCTCCCGCAGCGGCTCCGCAGACGAGGATGCTGAGGGCAGCGAGAGCGGGCACTGGGAGCCCTGAAGCTGAACTTGTCTCCGCTTACTTGCGGCGCGCGCGCAACTCGCGCACAATCCTGTCCCGGTCTTTCCGATCCGCTGGCCCATCCTGGACAAGAGCACACATGGTTCACTCCACGCGAACGCCTGCCTGGTCCTGGTCTCTGCCACTCATGGGTTTGCTGCTATTCGCTGGCGCCAGCACGACCGGATTCGGTGAGAACTTCGCTTCGGATCCCCTGAGCCTTGCGATCGCAGTCGCGGTGGTTCCGCTTCTCATCGCTGCCGTTTTTGCGGCGGTCTATCACGCCGACGAGGCCGCGAACGTTACCGGTGAGCCGGTCGGCACGCTTATTCTGACGATCGCGGTAACGGTGATCGAGCTGGCGCTTATTGTAGCTCTCATGCTGACGGGGAAGGCCACCGCGACGCTGGTGCGCGACACGGTCTTCTCGGTCGTCATGATCATCACGACCGGACTCGTCGGCCTTTGCATTCTGGTCGGCGGCCTCCGCTATCGTGAGCAGACGTTCGACGTGACGTCGGCGAAAATCTATCTCGCCATGCTGATCGTTTTGACGACGTTATCGATTATTTTGCCCAATTACACGAGCTCGGCCCCAGTACGGCTATACTCGACAAGCCAGCTTGCCTTTATCAGCGTGGCAATTATCGCTCTCTACGGGGTGTTTCTCTTCACTCAGACCGTTCGGCATCGTGATTACTTTACCGGCGTCCGGCACGGTTCCGATACGCACGAGACGGGGCAGCGCAGGATCCTCTTCTCAATCTTCTTTCTCTGCGTTGCCCTCGCGGCGGTTGTCCTTCTCGCCAAGCTGTTCGCGATAGAAATTAACGCGGGCATTGCTGCGATAGGTGCACCGCCGAGCGTTAGCGGCGTCATCATCGCCCTCATCGTCCTTATGCCGGAATCGATTTCGGCGGTTAAGGCTGCGAGCCGAGACGATCTCCAGCGAAGCCTTAATCTCGCATTGGGATCGTCGCTGGCGACCATCGGCCTGACGATCCCGGCAATAGCAGCGGCCAACATATTTCTTCAAAAGCCCCTCGTGCTGGGGCTTGAGCCGCGCGACACCAGTTTGCTGATGATGACGCTGGCTGCCAGCATCCTGACGTTCGGGACCGGGCGGACGAATGTGCTTTTCGGCTTTCTCCATCTCGTGATTTTTGGGACTTTTTTGTTTCTGGCCTTTGTGCCCTAACCAAAGCCCAGGCCGACAATAGGTAAAAATCAAGATGTCTGGCTGATATGCTGGCGCACCTCTTGCCGGAATGCGTGCATTTGCAGATAAGCACGTCATGAATCGCTGCTTCGAGCCCTTAGCTCGATTTTCAAACCGAGATGCAAATGGTCCGCACCTCCGCGCCCGATACGACGATTGCGACCGCGCGCCCTGAATGGGCCAAAGCGCGACGCATCGTCGTGAAGATCGGTTCGGCGCTTCTGACGGATCAGAAGTCGGGCCGCATCAAGTCGGATTGGCTCAATTCATTCATGGACGACGTCGCCGAGCTCGCCAAGGCCGGCAAGGAAATTGTGCTCGTTTCTTCTGGTTCGATCGCATTGGGGCGGCACGCCTTGAAGTTGCCGAAGGGGCCGCTCGCACTTGAACAGAGTCAGGCTGCGGCATCGGTTGGCCAGATCAGCCTGGCGCACGCCTATCAGGACCTCGCCGCGGCGCGCGGACTGACTGCTGCACAGATTCTCTTGACGCTCGGCGATACCGAAGAACGGCGGCGCTATCTCAACGCGCGCAACACGATCGAAGTTCTGCTGGCGCTCAAGGCTATTCCCGTCGTCAACGAGAACGATACCGTCGCAACAGCGGAAATCCGCTACGGCGACAACGATCGCCTGTCGGCGCGCGTTGCATCGATGGTTTCGGCGGATTGCCTCGTGCTGCTCTCTGATGTCGACGGCCTTTATACCGCGCCGCCCGCCAATAACAGCGAAGCCAAGCATATTCCGCTCGTGACCGAAATCACACCCGAGATCGAGGCGATGGCCGGAGACGCGGGGACCGAGCTTTCGAAAGGCGGCATGAAGACGAAAATCGAGGCAGCCAAGATCGCGCTCGCCTCGGGCAGCGATATGGTCATCACCACCGGCAAGATCCTGCATCCGCTGCGCGCTATATCCCAAGGCGCGCGGGTAACGTGGTTTATCGCCAAATCCGACCCGGTCACGGCCAAGAAGCGCTGGATCTCGGGCCGGCTCGTCCCGAACGGTCAGGTTTTTCTCGATGCCGGCGCGGAAAAGGCTTTGGCGACGGGAAAGAGCCTGCTTCCAGCCGGGGTTACCCGAGTTGAAGGCTCGTTCGATCGCGGCGATGCCGTCATCATACGTGCGGCAGACGGGCGCGAGCTTGGCCGCGGCCTTATCGCCTATGCGGCGGACGATGCGCGTCGTATCATAGGCAAGCACTCGAGCGAGATCGCCGCGATCCTTGGATTTGAAGGCCGCGATACGCTGATCCATCGGGATGATATGGCGCTGACGAGGAAATAACGATGAACAGACCGGAGCGCATCGACAACAACGAAACGGCCGCGCTGATGCGCGGCATTGGCGAAGCTGCGAAGGCGGCCAGCCGCCGGCTCGCGATCGCATCGGCGGACGATAAGAACGCGGCACTTCTTGCGGCTGCAAAGGCACTCAGAGCCGCTACGCCGCAAATTCTCGCTGCCAACACCAAGGATGTAGAAGCAGCCAAAGCCGCGGGCCGTCCGGCATCATTCGTCGACCGGCTGCTTCTCGATGAAAAGCGCATCAACGGCATTGCCGTCGGGCTTGAGGAGATCGCTGCGCTGGCCGATCCCGTCGGGACCGTCCTCGCAGAGTGGACGCGCCCCAATGGCCTCAAGTTTCAGCGTGTGCGCGTGCCGCTCGGAACAATCGGAATCATATACGAGAGCCGTCCGAACGTGACGGCGGACGCTGGCGCACTTGCACTCAAGGCCGGCAATGCGGCGATCCTTCGCGGCGGTTCGGAGAGTCATCATTCGAGCGTTGCTGTCCATGCGTGCCTCGTCGAAGGACTGCGGGCAGCGGGCTTGCCGGAAACCGCCATTCAACTCGTTCCGACGACTGATCGCGAAGCTGTCGGAGCGATGCTGCGCGGACTGGACGGCGCCGTCGATGTTATTGTACCGCGCGGCGGCAAGGGTCTCGTGCAGCGCGTTCAGGAGGAGGCGCGCGTTCCTGTATTCGCGCACCTCGAAGGCATTTGCCACACCTACGTCGATCAGGGCGCGGATATGAAGATCGCCGTTCCGATCGTCGTCAACGCCAAGATGCGCCGTACCGGCATTTGCGGCGCGACTGAGTGCTTGCTCGTCGATAAGAACGCCAGCAGCGACATGTTAAGCCCGCTGGTGAAGGCGTTGCTGGACGACGGCTGCGAAGTGCGTGGCGATGAGGCGACGCAAAAAGTCGATCCGCGCGTCAAGGCCGCCACTGCCGACGACTACGGCAAGGAGTTCCTCGAACCGATCATTGCGGTGAAGACGGTCGATGGTGTCGACGGAGCAATCGATCATATCGCACGCTTTGGATCGCAGCATACCGACGCGATCATCACGGATTGCGAGGCAACGGCAGAACGGTTCTTGAACCGCGTCGATTCCGCCATTGTGCTGGTCAACGCCTCGACGCAATTCGCAGACGGCGGCGAGTTCGGGTTCGGCGGCGAGATCGGCATCGCGACCGGCAAGATGCACGCGCGGGGTCCGGTTGGCGTCGAGCAGTTGACGAGCTTCAAGTACAAGGTGCGCGGCACCGGTCAGATCAGGCCGAAGTGAGCGCGACGGATGAGGCACGTCTGATTTGACGCGAAGAGTTCCGTTGCAAAGCTTTGGTTCGCTTCGCGTCCGCACGCCGTTGTGCCTCCCGGGCCAACGCGTCGGCATCATGGGCGGCTCGTTCAATCCGCCGCACGCCGGACATCAGATTGCGGCTGAAGCCGCCATGAAGCGGCTTGGCCTCGATCAGATCTGGTGGCTGATTACGCCAGGCAACCCGCTCAAATCCCAAAATGGGCTATCTTCACTGGGCGGGCGGGTGGAACTCGTGCGTCCGTTCGCTCGCGGCCCGAGAATGAAGATCACGGCATTCGAGCGCGAACTCGGTACCGGCTATACGGCAGCGACGCTGGCATTCCTGAAGCGGCGGCACCCGGGCGTGCGCTTCGTCTGGATCATGGGCGCTGACAATCTCGCGTCGTTCGATCGCTGGCAGCACTGGCGCCGCATCGCGGATCTCATGCCCATCGCGGTCGTCGACCGGCCAGGCTGGCGCCTGCCGGGGCTATCTTCGAGAGCCGCACTCGCCCTCTCACGCTGGCGCCTGCCCGAGTCGGATGCCCGCTCTCTCGCCGACCGCGCGCCGCCTGCCTGGACCCTGCTGACGATCCGGCTTTCGGACCTTTCATCGACCGCATTACGCACTAGCACCGCGCCGAAGTTGACCAAGCTGGCCGTAACAAGTTGAATTTTATGACGTTTCCACGACGACTTGCGTCCCGATTTTTGTTTGCGGGCCGCCTCAACGCCGTCTAGTATGTCGTCAGTCCGGAATTGGCCGGACCGTCTGACATGCGGGACCAACCAGCAAAGGATGCTTACCGCTTGATCCGAACCACAACCGAGGCCGCCCGCAAGGGCTCCTCTATGGCCCAATCCGCCGCCAAGGCGCCGGACTCGGCAGCGCTCCTCGACGATGTCGTCAGATGGCTCGACGACTCAAAGGCTGAGGAGATCGTTTCTATCCCCCTTCAAGGAAAATCCGCTCTTGGCGATTTCATGGTCGTCGCATCCGGCCGTAATGACCGGCACGTGGCCGCCATTGCCGAGCAGCTGCGCGAAAAGCTGAAAGCGCGCGGTGAAGCTCGCGTCAGGGTCGAGGGTCTCAATGCTTGCGACTGGGTGTTGATCGACACGGGCGACATCATCGTCCATGTGTTCCGGCCCGAGGTTCGTGAGTTCTATAACCTTGAGAAGATGTGGCAGGCGGAAATTCCGCCCGACGCTTCACGCGGCGACAGCTCGCAGCACTGACACAGGTGCGACTCGCCAAGCTTTTGAAATCGGACGCGGCCGATCGCCTTTGGCCGTGAAGCGTTTGACTGATGCGCATCGCGATCTCGGCGATCGGTAAGCTGAAGGATGTGGAGGAACGCGCCATCGTCGCGCGTTATGCCAAGCGCTTTGACGGCGCGGGCAAATCGCTGGGCCTCGGGCCCATCGACATCCGCGAACTTCCGGAAAGTCGTGCCGCGGATGCGGGCGAGCGCAAGCGCGATGAAGCCGCGCGGCTCATCAAGGATATCGGCGCAGGCGATACGGTCGTTGCGCTGGAACCGACGGGCAAATCGCTCACCAGCGAAGCTTTCGCGAATGTCATTCGTATCGCACGCGATGGCGGATCCAAGTCGTGCATTTTTCTTATTGGAGGACCGGATGGTCACGGCGAGTCCGCGCTGTCCAGTGCGTCGCTAAAGCTATCTCTTGGTATGCTGACCCTGCCGCACGGCCTTGCGCGCGTCGTTTTGATCGAGCAGCTTTATCGCGCCGCCACCATTCTGTCGGGGCACCCGTATCACAGAGCGTGACATCCGATGGCGAGTGAGGTTGTAAGCAGCAAGAAGCAAACAGAGATTGGCAGCCTGGCCAAATACAGCTTTCCACCCATAGTTACAGCAGAGGCGCGGATACTGATCCTTGGCACCTTGCCGGGAGAAAAGTCGCTACAGCTCCAGCAATATTACGGCCATCCTCAAAATCATTTCTGGCGCTTGCTCGCGGCGATATTCAACGAGCCCCCGCCTGC